>CACIWE010000001.1 GCA_902590285.1 uncultured Pelagibacteraceae bacterium
ACCAAAATTCCATCTTTTCATTACACCAGCAAAACCTTTACCGATAGTTCTAGATTTCACGTCTAAAAACTTCTTATCTTTAAAAATTTCTAAACCTAATTCATTTCCCTCTTTATATTGTTCGTTGTTATCAACTCTAAACTCTTTTAGAATTTTTTTTGGCTCAGTGTTTTTTTTTGCAAAATAACCTTTCATCTGTTTTGATAATTTTGAGTTTTTAAGCTTATAAAAACCTACTTTAACTGCGTTATATCCTCTTTTTTCTTTAGTAATTACGTCAAGTACTCTTCCTTTTTCTACTTTTATTACAGTTACCGGAGTCGATTGACCACTGTCCATAAACTCTCTAGTCATTCCAATTTTTGTTCCTATTAATCCAATACTCATAATTTAAATCTTTATTTCTATATCTACGCCTGAAGCTAAATCTAATTTCATCAAAGCTTCAACTGTTTGAGGTGTAGGTTCTATAATATCTATTAATCTTTTATGCGTTCTAGACTCAAATTGTTCTCTACTCTTCTTGTCTATATGTGGCGATCTTAAAACTGTAAATCTTTCAATTCTTGTTGGTAATGGAATTGGACCTTTTACTTGTGCCCCAGTCCTTTTAGCCGTATTAACAATTTCCTCGGTTGATAAATCGAGAATTTTATTATCATATGCTTTTAAATGAATTCTAATATTTTGATTTTCCATAAATTAAGCTAATTTTTTTGTTACTTCATCCTGAACGTTTTGTGGAACTTTATCGTAATGACTAAATTGCATTGTATATTGAGCTCTGCCTTGTGTAGAAGAACGTAAATTGTTTATATACCCAAACATATTTGCTAAAGGAACTGTCGCATTGATTGCTGTTGCGTTTCCTCTAGGTTCTGTTGACGCAACTTGTCCTCTTCTACTATTTAAATCACCTATAACATCTCCCATAAATTCTTCTGGAGTTACAACCTCCACCTTCATCATGGGTTCAAGTAATTTTAAAGTTGCTTTTGTACAAGCCTCTCTGAAACACATTCTTGAAGCAATTTCAAAGGCAAGAACACTTGAGTCAACATCGTGATGTAATCCATCTAAAATTGTTACTTTATAATCAATTACAGGAAAGCCTGCTAAAATTCCACTTTCTGCTACACTTAAGACTCCTTTTTCAACTCCTGGAATAAATTCTTTTGGTATCGCTCCACCTTTTATTTTATTATCTACTTCTCTTCCTTTTCCAGGGTCTAATGGTTCAACGCTTAAAGTTACTTTAGCAAACTGTCCAGATCCACCACTTTGTTTTTTATGAATGTATGTTACTTCTGATGAACCCAGAATTGTTTCTCTATAAGCTACTTGAGGTGCTCCAACATTAGCCTCAACTTTAAACTCTCTTTTCATTCTATCTACAATTATATCTAAATGTAGCTCACCCATTCCTTTAATTATTGTTTGACCCGATTCTTCATCTGAACTTACTCTAAATGAAGGATCCTCTTTCGCTAGCCTATTTAATGCTTCTCCCATTTTTTCTTGGTCACCTTTTGTTTTTGGTTCAACAGCGATTTCAATCACAGGATCTGGAAACTCCATTGGTTCTAATAATATAGGTTTGTTTTGATCACACAAAGTATGACCGGTAATTGTATTTTTTAGACCAGCAAGTGCAACAATATCTCCTGTGGTAGCCTCTTTTATATCTTCTCTAGAGTTTGCGTGCATTAATAACATTCTGCCGACCCTCTCTGTTTTTTCTGTTGATGAGTTATAAACTGCTGTACCGGCTTGTAATTTTCCAGAATAAATACGAATAAATGTTAATGACCCAACAAATGGATCATTAGCAACTTTAAAAGCTAGGGCGGAAAAAGGTTCATTATCCTCAAATTTCATTTGTAATTTTTCATCAGAGTTTAATTTAGTTGCCTCAATAGAGCCTATATCTTTTGGACTAGGTAAATAATCAATTACTGCATCTAATAGGGGTTGGACACCTTTGTTTTTAAATGCTGAACCAGTTAAAATAGGCACAAAATTGAAACTTAGAGTTCCCTTTCTTATGCATTTTATTAAATCTTCCTCAGACGGTTCTTTTCCCTCTAAGTAAGCTTCCATTAATTTTTCGTCTTCTTCAACTGCAGTTTCAACTAAATTTTGTCTGTATTCTTTTGCTTTATCTTTAAGATCGTTTGGAATATCAACATAATCAAACTTTGCGCCTAAATCCTCATTTTGCCAAACAACACCTTTCATTTTTACTAAGTCAACTATTCCTTTTAGATCTGCTTCAGCACCAATCGGTAATTGTAAAGGTAATGGTTTACATCCTAAACGTTCCTTAATCATATCCACACATCGATAAAAGTCTGCGCCAGTTCTATCTAATTTGTTTACAAAACAAATTCTTGGAACTTTATATTTATCTGCTTGTCTCCAGACGGTTTCTGATTGGGGTTCAACACCTGCAACTCCGTCAAATACTGCCACGGCACCATCTAAAACCTTTAAAGATCTTTCTACCTCAATAGTAAAATCTACGTGACCAGGAGTATCTATAATATTTATTCTATGATCTCGCCAAAAACATGTTGTGGCTGCTGAAGTTATAGTAATACCTCTTTCTTGCTCTTGTTCCATCCAATCCATTGTTGCAGCGCCATCATGTACTTCTCCAATTTTATGACTTTTGCCTGTATAATAAAGAACTCTTTCTGTTGTAGTGGTTTTACCGGCATCTATATGAGCCATGATACCAATATTTCTATATTTATCTAAAGTATATTTAGGCATAACTATTTACCATCTGAAATGAGCAAATGCCTTATTAGACTCTGCCATTTTGTGTGTATCTTCTCTTTTTTTTATTGCCGATCCTTTGTTTTGCGATGCATCTAAAATTTCTGCATATAATTTATCAGCCATGGTTTTATTTTTTCTTTTCCTTGTAGCATCCATAATCCATCTTAAAGCTAATGCTTGCGCTCTTTTGGCTTTTACTTCTACAGGAACTTGATATGTGGCACCTCCAACTCTTCGAGATCTACATTCAAGGTTTGGTTTTACATTGCTAATTGCTGTATTAAAAATTTTTAGAGGGTCTTCGTTATTTTTTGATTTTATTTTATCTAACGCATCATAAAGAATTTTTTCAGCGGTAGATCTTTTTCCATCATACATAATTGAATTAATAAATTTAGAAATTACCTCTGAATGAAATCTTGGATCTGGATATACTTTTCTAATTGGAGCTTTTCGTTTTCTAGACATAATTTATTTTGGTTTTTTTGCTCCGTATAAAGATCTTCTTTGTTTTCTATTCGCAACACCTTGAGTATCTAAATTTCCTCTTAAAATATGGTATCGTACTCCAGGTAAATCTTTCACACGACCACCTCTTAATAAAACTACAGAGTGTTCTTGTAAATTATGTCCTTCACCTGGAATATATGCTGTAACTTCAAACCCGTTTGACAACCTCACCCTTGCAACCTTTCTTAAAGCAGAGTTTGGTTTTTTAGGAGTTGTAGTATAAACTTTTACACAAACGCCTCTCTTTAAAGGCTGCCTTTCCAGTGCTGGAACTTTATTTCTAGCTACGGGTTTTACTCTACTTTTTTTAATCAACTGATTAATTGTCGGCATAATAATATTTTGAAGTCGAAATAAGAAAACCTTTTAGATTTTTTGTTAGTGTTTAAGGTTTTAATCCACCTTACTTCTAACATTCAAAATGTGCCGTAAACTAGCATCGAATTGGTAAAAGTCAATGTTTTATGAGCTTTTTAATTAAATTTAAGCCGTCTGTTCTGGCGCATCTGGAGCGGATTCTGGCTCTTGTTTTTTCAGTTCTTCTAATCTTACCTTATCAAGCTCTCTAGCTTGTTTATCCCACTCTAATTTAGTTAAGCCAGTTCCAGCTGGAACTAATCTACCTACAATTACATTCTCTTTTAATCCCTCTAAAGAGTCAGTTTTTCCTTTGATAGATGCATCTGTTAATACCCTTGTTGTTTCTTGGAATGAAGCAGCTGAAATAAATGAGTTAGTTTGAAGTGAAGCTTTAGTAATACCTAGTAAAACTCTTTCAAAGACAGCTGGTTTCTTATTATTTTTTCTCAATTCATCATTTATCACGTTTATATCTAGTAAATCAATAACCTCACCAATAAGCAACTCTGAGTCTCCAGGATCTTTAACTTCAACTCTTTTTAACATTTGCCTTACAATTGTTTCTATATGTTTATCATTTATTACAACTCCTTGCAGTCTGTAAACTTCTTGGACCTCAGAGACAAAATATTCTGTTAATTTTTCAACTCCTAAAATTCTTAAAATATCATGAGGAGCTGGACTACCATCTAATAGATATTCTCCTTTCTTGATTTTTTCACCCTGATTAAAGTTTACGTGTTTACCTTTTGGTATTAAATAATTGGATGTTTCACCACTTGAAGAAACTATAGAGATTTTTTGTTTTCCTCTAACTTCTTTACCAAATTCTATCACTCCATCGTTCTCTGCAATAATAGCACTATCTTTTGGTCTTCTCGCTTCAAAAAGTTCAGCGACTCTTGGTAATCCTCCGGTAATATCTTTTGTTTTAGATGTCTCTTTAGGCAATCTTGCTAATACGTCACCAGCCGATATTTTTTGACCATCTTTTACAGATAAAATAGTGTCAGGTACTAGATAATACCTGGCTTCATTTCCATCAGCTTTTTTAATAGTTTCACCTTTTTCATTTCTTAATGTAATTCTTGGTCTTAATTCAGAACTTTTTGAAGATGATTTCCAGTCCGTAACTGATTTTGAGGATAATCCTGTAGCATCATCTAGAGTTTCTGTTAATGAACTTCCCTCCATTAAATCCATATAGTTTACAATTCCGCTTGTTTCTGCAATTACTGGTAAAGTGTAAGGGTCCCATTCGGCAATTTTTTTTCCTTTTTCAATAATATCACCATCTTTAAAAAATAGTTTTGACCCATAATTAACTTTATAAATTGCTAGCTGTCTTCCATTATCGTCCTCAATACTAAGTTGAGTGTTTCTTCCCATAACAACTATATTTTTCTTTGAGTCTTCAATTAAATTTTTATTAATTATATTCAATTTACCTTTTGTTTGAGAGATAATTTGAGACTCCTCTTTAATTTGGGCAGTACCGCCAACGTGAAAAGTTCTCATAGTCAATTGAGTTCCTGGTTCACCAATTGACTGAGCAGCTATCATTCCAACTGCTTCACCAACACTTACAAGTTTGCCTCTTGCTAAATCTCTTCCGTAGCAAACTTGACAAACACCTTTGGTAGATGCACATGTAATAACTGAATAAACATTGACCGATTTTACACCTGCGGCATCAATTTTTTCACAATCGAATTCATCAATTAACTTATCTTTTTTAATTATTATCTCACCTGTAACAGGATTTTTAATATTTTCTGCTATAACTCTTCCAAGGACTCTTTCGGAAAGACTTACTAAAATGTTTCCTCCCTCTATAATTTCAGAAATTGTTACTGAAGATCTTTTCTTAGGATCACACTCTGTTTTAGTAATCTGAACATCTTGAGCAACATCACACAATCTTCTAGTTAAATAGCCAGAATTTGCAGTTTTTAAAGCAGTATCAGCTAAACCTTTTCTGGCCCCATGTGTTGAGTTGAAATACTCTAAAACTGACAAACCTTCTTTAAAATTTGCAATAATTGGCGTTTCTATAATTTCCCCAGAGGGTTTTGCAATCAAGCCTCTCATGCCAGCTAACTGTTTCATTTGTGCTTGTGAACCTCTAGCTCCAGAGTCAGCCATCATATATACAGAGTTAGTTTCTATTCTATCATCATCATAGATTTTTTCTGCTGATGAAATTTCTTTCATCATTTCATTTGCTACTGTATCAGTACATTTCGACCAAATATCAACAACTTTGTTATATTTTTCACCTCTTGTAATTAAACCATCAGAATATTGTTTTTCATAATCTTCTATTTGTTTTTTTGTACTACTAATTAAACTTTCTTTTGTTTTTGGGATTATTAAATCATCTTTTCCAAATGATATTCCAGCTTTAAAAGCATGTTTAAATCCAAGTGTCTTTATCCTATCACAAAAAATAACAGTTTCTTTTTGGCCACAGTATCTAAAAATAGTGTCTATAACTTCAGAAACATTTTTTTTAGTTAAAAGCTTATTTACTAAAGCAAACTTAATATTATGATTTCTAGGTAAAACGTTAGCTAATAAGAATCTTCCTGCTGTGCTTGTGTATTTTTCAACAATATTTTTACCATCTTTATCTATAGTTTTAAATGTGGACACAATTTTTGAGTGTAAACTTATTGACTTATTTTCAAGTGCTTGTTCGATTTCTTCAATACTAGAAAAAATTCCTTTTGGCTTCTTTTCTCCGTCTTCTGATTGAGATAGATAATAAATACCCAAAACAATATCCTGACTTGGGACGATAATTGGCTTACCGTTAGATGGGCTTAAAATATTATTGGTTGACATCATTAAAACTCTAGCTTCTAATTGAGCTTCTAAACTTAAAGGTATATGCACGGCCATTTGGTCTCCATCGAAATCAGCATTGAAAGCAGCACAAACTAAAGGATGCAATTCTATTGCATTTCCCTCTATAAGTTTTGCCTCAAAAGCTTGAACTCCTAATCTATGTAATGTGGGAGCTCGGTTTAAAAGTATTGGATGCTCTCTTATAATATGCTCCAAAGAGTCCCAGACTTCACTTTTTTCTTTTTCAACTAATCTTTTAGCTTGTTTTATTGTTGTAGCTAAACCTAGTTTATCTAATCTTGCGTAAAGGAAGGGTTTGAAAAGTTCTAGTGCCATTTTTTTTGGTAAACCACACTGGTGCAATTTTAACTCTGGTCCAACAACTATTACTGATCTTCCAGAATAATCTACCCTTTTTCCTAACAAGTTTTGTCTAAATCTACCTTGTTTACCCTTAAGCATTTCTGCCAAAGATTTTAATGGTCTTTTTCCAGTACCTGTAATAACTCTTCCTCTTCTTCCATTGTCAAATAGAGCGTCGACGGACTCTTGAAGCATTCTTTTTTCATTTCTTACGATAATGTCTGGTGCTTTTAGATCCAAAAGTCTTTTTAATCTATTATTCCTATTAATTACTCTTCTATATAAATCATTAAGATCTGATGTTGCAAATCTACCTCCGTCTAATGGAACCAAAGGTCTAAGTTCTGGAGGAATAACTGGCACTGAAGTTAAAATCATCCATTCTGGCTTATTTCCAGAGCTTATGAATGACTCTATCAATTTAAGTCTCTTTATTGTTCGTTCCTCAGTTACTTTTGATTTAATTTCTTTAAGCGACTCTCTTAGTTTTTGTTGTTCTTTTTTTAAGTCTAAATTAACTAAGATTTCTCTCACAGCCTCTGCCCCGATACCTGCTGTGAAAGCATCTTCTCCAAATTCTTCTTGGGCCTTAAGTAAAGCTTCCTCTGTAATTAGCTGACCTTTTTTTAAAGTTGTTAAACCTGGTTCAACTACTATAAAACTCTCAAAATATAAAACTTTTTCAACTTCTTTGAGCTTCATATCTATTGCTAGAGATATTCTACTTGGTAATGATTTTAAAAACCAAATGTGAGCTACTGGACAAGCAAGATCTATATGCCCCATTCTTTCTCTTCTGACATTAGACTTTGTAACTTCTACTCCACACTTCTCACAAATAATTCCTCTGAATTTCATTCTTTTGTATTTACCACATAAGCATTCATAGTCTTTAACAGGTCCAAAAATTCTCGAGCAAAATAACCCATCTTTTTCAGGTCTAAAGGTTCTGTAGTTTATAGTCTCAGGTTTTTTTATTTCACCGTAAGACCATGATTTAATTTTTTCAGGACTAGCTAATGTAATTTTAATACTATCAAAATTATTTTCTTGAGTTAAGTTTTGATTATCAAAATTTTTTGTAAGATTTTTTTCCATAATTAATTTAATTCAATATTTAAACCCAAGGCTCTAATTTCTTTTACTAACACATTGAAAGATTCAGGAACACCAGACTCGAAATTGTTATTTCCTTTTACTATTGTTTCATATACCTTTGTCCTACCTGCTACGTCGTCTGATTTAACAGTCAAAATTTCTTGTAAAGTATATGAAGCACCATAAGCTTCTAAAGCCCATACTTCCATCTCGCCAAATCTTTGACCACCCAGTTGTGCTTTTCCTCCTAAAGGTTGTTGTGTAACTAAACTATAAGGACCAGTTGATCTAGCATGTATTTTGTCTTCCACTAAATGGTTTAATTTCAACATATAAATTATTCCTACTGTTACAGGTCTGTCAAATCTTTCACCTGTTTGTCCATTCCATAAATGTGTTTGACCTGAATTAGGGAGTTTGGCCAAGTCCAACATTTTAGTAATATCTTCTGTGCTTGCGCCATCAAATACTGGAGTAGCGATTGGAACGCCGTTGGATAAATTATTTACTAACTCAGCAATCTCTTTATTAGATAATTTTGAAATAACATTTTCATAGTATGAATTTCCATAAATTTCTTTTAACTTGTCTTTAATTTTATCAATTTCTTTATCAAAATTTTTTAAGTAATTTTTAATTTGATCACCTAGTTCTGAACATGACCATCCTAAGTGTGTCTCTAAAATTTGACCAACATTCATACGACTTGGGACTCCAAGGGGGTTAAGAACAATATCTACTGGTTTACCATTTTCCATGTAAGGCATGTCTTCAACTGGAACAATTTTACTCACTACACCTTTATTTCCATGTCTTCCGGCCATTTTATCTCCAGGCATTAATCTTCTTTTTACTGCAACAAACACCTTTACAACCTTCATTACTGTCGGTAATAAATCGTCACCTTGTTGTATTTTGGTAACTTTATCTTCAAATCTTAACTTAATATCTTCAGAAGCGTTTTCAAATTGATTTTTTAATTTTTCAAGATCAGTGTTTAACTCTTCCTTTTGTAAAGGAATTTTCCAAAGATCTTTTAAAGATAAGTTTTCAAAATCATTTTGGTTTAAAGTTGTGCCAGGTTTTAAATCTTTAAATTGCTTATTTATACTTTGACCATTCAGTAAATCAATTGCTCTTAACTTTATATTTCTATTTAAAATTTCTTCTTCTACTTTTTTATCCTCTTGAACTGACTCAATTTCAGCTCTCTCAATAGCAATAGATCTCTCATCTTTTTCGATACCGTGTCTATTAAAAACTCTAACATCTATTACAACGCCTGCGCTCCCTGATGGAAGCTTTAAAGAAGAGTCTCTTACATCTGTAGCTTTTTCACCAAAAATGGATCTTAATAACTTTTCTTCAGGACTAGATGACGTTTCACTTTTAGGTGTAACTTTACCAACTAAGATGTCTCCTGGTTTGACTTCAGCACCTACATAAACTATTCCAGACTCATCAAGATTTCTCAAACTTTCTTCACTTACATTAGGAATGTCTCTTGTTATTTCTTCAGCTCCAAGCTTTGTGTCTCTAGCCATGGACTCATACTCTTCTATATGCACAGAAGTAAATACATCGTCAGTTACACATCTTTCAGAGATTAAAATAGAGTCTTCAAAATTGTAACCTTGCCATGGCATAAAAGCGACAGTAACATTTTTTCCTAAAGCTAATTCACCAAGTTTTGTCGCCGGTCCATCAGCAATGATATCACCCTTTTTAATTTTATCTCCAACCTTAACTAAGGGTTTTTGATTTATGCATGTGTTTTGATTTGATCTTTGAAATTTGGATAGATTGTAAATATCTACAGCAGACTGGGATAAATCGGTTACATCAGTTGCTTTTACCACTATTCTTTTACCGTCAATTTTATCTACAATACCGTTTCTTTTTGCAACTATTGTTACACCTGAGTCTAAAGCTACATCAGACTCAATTCCTGTTCCAACTAAAGGAGATTCTGGTTTTAAAAGCGGTACTGCCTGTCTCATCATATTTGAACCCATCAATGCTCTATTGGCATCATCGTTTTCTAAAAATGGTATTAAAGCTGCCGCTACAGATACTAATTGTTTAGGTGAAACATCAATGTAATCAATATTGTCCCTTGAAGATAATTCAAAATTTAAATTTTTTCTACATGCCACTAACTCTTCAACAAACGAACCGTCTTTATTTAACTCAGAATTAGCTTGAGCGATTGTATATTTTTCTTCCTCAATAGCAGAGAGATATTTTATTTCTGAAGTTACTTTCCCATTAACAACTTTTTTGTAAGGACTTTCAATATAGCCAAACTTATTTACTCTGCAATAAGTAGCTAAACTATTTATTAATCCGATATTAGGTCCCTCAGGAGTTTCTATCGGGCATATTCTTCCGTAATGAGTTGGATGAACATCTCTAACTTCAAATCCAGCTCTTTCTCTTGTTAATCCGCCTGGCCCTAAAGCTGAAACTCTTCTTTTATGAGTAATTTCAGATAATGGATTAGTTTGATCCATAAATTGTGATAGTTGTGATGTTGCGAAAAAATCTTTTAGGGATGTGGTAATTGGTTTTGCGTTAATAAGATCTTGAGGCATAGCTGACTCAATTTCGAGAAAAGTTGACATTTTTTCTCTAACTGTTCTTTCCATTCTTAAAAGACCTATTCTGAATTGATTTTCCACAAGTTCCCCAACAGATCGTACTCGTCTATTACCTAGATGGTCAATATCATCAACATCTCCTTTTCCATCTCTTAAATCTAACATAAATTTAATTATTGCAATAATATCAGAGGTTTCTAAGATTGTTTTTTTTGGGCTAGTATTTAAATCAAGTTTTGAATTAAGTTTTACTCTTCCTACCTCGGACAAATCATATCTATCTTTTTTAAAATATAAATTGTTAAAAATTTCCTCAGCTATCTCTGTAGAAGGTGCTTCACCAGGCCTAAGAACTTTATAAATATCATTTAAAGCATCTGTTTTATTTGCATTTTTATCTATTTTAAGGCTCTCTAAAATATAAGGACCTTTATTTATTGGATCGATATTAACAATTTTAAGTTCGCTTTCCTCTTGAGCAATAATTTTTTCTAGTTGTTCTTCTGTTAAGTCAAAACCACCGCCAACTATTATCTCTCCATTTTTATCTTTTATATCTTTTGAGATATATTTTCCGACAATTTGTTCGTTTGGTATCGTTATTGAATTTAGACCTTTTTCTTTAAGCTTTTTGGCGATAACTAAATTTAATTTTTCACCCTTTCCTAAAACTTTTTTATTGTTTTTTGCATCGATTAAGTCATATGAAAGTTTTAAAGGCCTTTTATAATTTTCTAAATCAAAATCTGTGATCCAACTTTTTGTATCTTTATTATACAAATATTTACTCGTTGAATAAAAAGAATCAATTATCTTATCTTTTGAGAAACCTAAAGCAAACAAGAATGTTGTGATTGGAAGTTTTTTCTTTCTGTCTATTCTAAAATATAAAATATCTTTAGGATCAAATTCAAAATCTAACCATGAACCTCTTCCTGGGATAATTCTGCAATTAAATAAAAGTTTTCCACTCGCGTGAGTTTTTCCTTTATCATGGTCGAAAAATACACCAGGACTTCTATGCATTTGGTTAACTACAACCCTTTCAACACCGTTAGTTATAAAAGTAGCGCTTGGTGTCATCAAAGGTAAATCGCCAATAAAAACTTCTTGCTCCTTTGCTGAGAGAATTTGTTTAGTATTATTTTCTGAGTCTATATCATATACAACTAACCTTAAATTGGCTTTTAAAGATGCACAATATGATAAGCTTCTTTGGGTGCTGCCTCAACTAAATCCTTAGCTTCTTTCAAACCTAAACCAGTTATTGCTCTCACTTCTTTAATTACATTAATTTTTTTATCTCCTGCTGAAGCCAAGAAAATTGAAAATTCAGATTTCTCTTCTCCTGCCGGAGCCGCTGCTCCACCTGCTGGTGCAGCTGCAACTGGGGCTGCTGCTGTTACTCCCCATTTTTCCTCAAGTTGTTTAGATAACTCTGCAGCTTCAACAACTGTTAAAGTAGAAAGTTCATCTATAATCTTATTCAAGTCTGCCATTTTTATTCCTGTGATTTAATTTTTTAAACTCTTTGCGCGCGCTAAATTAGCAATTTTTGAGCCAGGTGCAAGTAAAATACTCACTAATTTTTGAGCTGGTGTGGCTAATATTCCCACTATTTTCGCTCTTGCTTCCTCTAATGATGGAAGTGTGGCAATAACGGACACCTCTTTTTCATCTAAAACCTTACCATCCATAAAGCCAGCAATTATTTTTAATTTGTCATTAGATTTTGAAAATTTAGTTAATATTTTTGCTGTGGTTATTGCATCGGAAGACATTGCTGCTGCTGTTGGTCCAATGAAGTACTTTTCAAGATCTTTTTTTGAAGTTTCTTTTAAAGCAATTTTTGTAATTCTATTTTTAGTAATTTTAAATAAGATGCCTTTATTTCTTAATTCTTTTCTTAAAGCATCTAATTCGTTAACATTGAGACCTTGATATTGAGCGATCATCACTGACTCATTATCAGTAAAATTTTTTTTCATCTCTTCAACGTAGTTTTTCTTTGCTTCCTTTGACATCATAATTCTATTTTGCTCCTAATTGGTAAGATATACCCATTGTAGAAGTAAGAAAAATACTTTTTACAAATTCACCTTTAATAGTATCTGGTTTCTCTTTTTTTACACTTTCAATAAAATGATTATAATTTTCTAATAATTTTTCAGTTGAAAAACTCTTTCTGCCAATTGTAGATGCAAGATTACCGTCTTTATCATTTCGAATTTCAACTAATCCAGTTTTGATATCTTTAACAGCTTTAGTTAAATCAGTTGCGACTGTTCCTAACTTAGGATTTGGCATTAAACCTTTTGGGCCTAAAACTTTTCCATGCTTACCAATTTTACTCATCATAGCAGGGGTGCAAATAAGTTTTGTAAAATCAAATTTACCTGCAGCAATTTTTTCAATAAGATCATCAGATCCTACTAGATCGGCTCCAGCTTTTTTAGCTTCATCGATTTTATCTTGTTCACATAAAACAGCTACTTTATTTTTTTTACCAGAACCGTTCGGTAAATTAATAACTGTTCTTAAACTAAAATCACCACCTTTTGATTGTTTTAAATTTATTCTTAAAGATAAATCAATTGACTCATCGAATTTTGTGGTTGAATTTTTTTTCACCAAATCAATTGCTTCTTTAACATCAATTTTTTTATTTTTAACAGTATTTTTAGAAATTTCTCTATATCTTTTTGAATTTTTTCTCATGATTATTCTTTTACTTCAATTCCCATTGATCTTGCAGAACCACAAATTATTTTTGTAGCTTCTTTAATATCAAAAGCGTTTAGATCTTTCATTTTTTCTTTAGCAATAGCTTCAGCTTGTTTCATTGTGATTGAACCAGCAACTACTCTTCCTGGTTCACTTGAGCCACTTTTTAATTTAGCTGCTTCTCGAATAAAATGTGATGCAGGTGGTGATTTAATTATGAAATCAAATTTTTTATCTTTATAAACTGTAATAACAACTGGAACAGGTTTGCCCATAAAAGCTTTTGTTTTTTCATTAAAAGCTTTACAGAATTCCATGATATTAATTCCCCTTTGACCTAATGCTGGTCCAACAGGAGGGGCTGGATTAGCTTGACCTCCTTTAATCTGTAATTTTACGTAACCTGCTATTTCTTTTGCCATTTAATTTTTCTCCACCTGGTTAAATTCTAAATCCACAGGAGTTGCTCTACCAAATATAGAAACTGAGACTTTAAGTCTAGATTTTTCTTCATCAATTTCCTCAATTAATCCATTAAAAGATGCAAATGGTCCATCACAAACCTTAACTTTTTCGCCAATTTCAAAACTTATACCAGTTTTTTGAGTTACAGCGCTTTCGGATACTTGTCCAAGGATACGTTTGATCTCTTCATCTGAAATAGGTGTCGGTTTGTCAGATGAACCTAGAAATCCACTTACTTTTTGAAGGTTTTTAATCATATGATAAATCTCCTTCGTGAGATCAATTTTAATTAACACGTAACCTGGAAAAAATTTTTTTTCTTTTTTTGTTCTTTTCCCTTTTTTTACTTCTGTTACTTGATGTGTTGGAACTAAAATTTCGTCCATCTTTTCTGATAGCTTATTTTTTTTTAGTTCCTCTTTAATCGAGTCTACTACTTTTTTTTCAAAACCAGAATATGCCTGCACTATGTACCAATTCATGATTAAAAATTAATAGTTAGAATTAAGTTTAAAAAAAATCTTAGTATTTGATCTAAAATTAAAAAAAATATTGCTGCAACAGAAGCCAAAGCAAAAACCATCACTGCCCCCATCATTGTATCTTTTTTAGTAGGCCAAGTTATCCTAAATGTTTCTTGTTTTACTTCTTGAATAAATTTTAAAGGATTTTTCATAACTTTCTCAAAGTTTGGCAGGAGCGGAGGGACTCGAACCCACAACCTCCGGTTTTGGAGACCGGCGCTCTACCAATTGAACTACGCTCCTAAGCGTTACTTAATTATTTTAGTTACTACTCCAGCTCCAACTGTTTTACCACCTTCTCTTATTGCGAAATTTAAATTTTCATTCATCGCAATAGGTGTAATTAACTTAACTGTAAATTTTCCATCATCACCTGGCATGACCATTTCTGTACCAGATGGCAATGTTACCTCACCAGTTACGTCAGTAGTTCTAAAATAAAATTGAGGTCTGTATTTAGTAAAAAATGGAGTGTGTCTTCCACCCTCTTCCTTTTTTAAAATATAAGCCTGACACTCAAATTCAGTGTGTGGTGTTATTGATCCTGGCTTGCAAAGAACTTGTCCTCTCTCGACATCAGTTCTTTCAACACCTCTTAAAAGAGCTCCAATATTATCTCCAGCTTCACCGCTATCTAAAAGTTTTCTAAACATCTCAACACCAGTACAGACAGATTTTTTTGTATCTCTTATACCAACGATTTCAATCTCTTCACCAACTTTAATTACTCCTGACTCAACTCTTCCAGTTACTACTGTTCCTCTTCCAGAAATAGAAAAAACATCTTCAACTGGCATTAAGAAAGGTTTATCTTTTGGTCTATCAGGTTGAGGAATAGTTTCGTCAACTGCTTTCATTAATTCCATAATTGCATTTTTGCCTGTTGCTTCATCTTTACCTTCGACAGCATTTAAAGCTGATCCTTTCACTATAGGAATTTTATCACCAGGAAATTTATAAGAAGTTAATAATTCTCTTATTTCTTCCTCAACGAGATCAACTAATTCTTTATCTTTAACAGTGTCGATTTTATTTAAGAATACTACAATTGCTGGAACCCCAACTTGACGAGCTAAAAGAATATGTTCCCTGGTTTGTGGCATTGGACCGTCAGCTGCGTTTACAACTAATATTGCTCCATCCATTTGTGCTGCACCCGTAATCATATTTTTAACATAGTCAGCATGACCTGGACAATCTACGTGAGCATAGTGTCTTTTTTCTGTTTCGTATTCAACGTGCGCGGTTGAAATAGTAATTCCTCTTTCTTTTTCCTCTGGTGCTTTATCAATTTGATCATAAGCTACGAAGTTTGCTGAACTTGAACCACCTGCTTCTGACAAAACTTTCGTTATTGCTGCAGTTAATGTTGTTTTTCCATGGTCTACGTGTCCGATTGTACCAATATTACAATGCGGTTTATTTCGGTTAAACTTTTCTTTCGACATCTATATTTTCCTCACTTTATATTTTAATTTATAGTTTTGGAGCGGGTAAAGGGAATCGAACCCTTACATCCAGCTTGGAAGGCTAGCGTTCTACCATTGAACTACACCCGCAATATCCAAACTTATCGCGCTCTTTGTTATTAAAGCATTAAGTTTGGTGGAGGGGGAAAGATTCGAACTTTCGAAGACCGAAGTCAACGGGTTTACAGCCCGCCCCATTTGACCGCTTTGGTACCCCTCCTTTAATCTTGGGGATACCCACTAACTTAAAAAGCATTTAACAACAAGCGTTTTATAAGCATTTATGTAATAATTGCAATAAATCATTTTACCTTAAAATATGCTAAAAAATTGAGTAAAACCTTAGCAAATCATGAAAAAAACCACCTTTTTAATTGTTGGTAAACACGCTGTGTTGGAAGCTCTTAAAAACCCGCAAAGAAAGATAGAGAGAGTATTTTTAACAGAAGACGCCAAAAAAAAACTCAATAGAGAAAATCAAAATCTAAATTTATTTAAAAAAATAAATGTTTTTTACAAATCAAAAAAAGAATTAGATAATTTATGTGGAAGAGATGAAACAGCACATCAAGGATTAGTTGCTGAAGTTGAACAATTAGAAGAAATTAGCTTAAAAGATTTTATTAATGAGAATAAAAAAAATAATATTAATCTTATAGCTCTTGAAGAGGTTACAGATCCAAGAAATATTGGATCAATTATTAGAAGTGCAGTCGCATTTAACATAGATGGGATTATAGTAAAAGAAAGATCCTTTCCTCAAAAAAGTAAGCTTATGTACAAAAGTGCAAGTGGTGGAGCAGAACATTTAAAGATTTTCAAAGTTTCAAATATTAACACGACTTTAAAGTTATTAAAAACTAAAGATTTTTGGATTAGTGCATTTGATATAAGTGCAAATAAGGACTTTGTAAAGCATAACTGGAAAGGGAGAAATGTTTTGCTTTTTGGGTCGGAGGGATTTGGAGTAAAAGCTAAAACTTTAGAAAATGCAGATTTTAAATTTAGGGTAAATATAAACAATAATATTGAAAGTTTGAATATATCTAATACAGTTTCTATTGTCTGTCACCATATTTTTCAATCAATAAAATAAAATTGTATATTTAATTTATATTGTTTTTTGTTAATTTTTATTTTAAAAAAACATTTAAGCCCTCATAGCTCAATTGGTAGAGCAATTGATTTGTAATCAATAGGTTCGCGGTTCGAGTCCGTGTGAGGGCACCACTAAATTATAAAAATTTTAATAATTTCAATTTTTTTTTTATTAATTTCATATTGCAAAATAGTAAACCATTCTGAGGAATAAATGATTTTAATTTTGGTTTTATTCTGAACTGAAAGTGCTTGAGTTTTAATTGTTTAGAAATATTTAAAAACTCATTGCCAGCTTTTTGCGGGATTATCTCAAAAACTTTGGTATTTTTTTTACAAAAAGTTAACATTTTCATAGAGGCGCCAAATAATCCTACAATGTATTTTACATTAGAAAAGATTGAAATTTGATCAGCTAAAGAATACTCCTCTGGTTTAATAATTTTGAATCCCTTTAGTTTTAAGAATTCTTTTAATTCTTCCTCGTTTATGATTATTCTAAAAGACCTATATTTTTGAAAATTACTGTTATTTAATAATTTTGCCTGGTCTCTATAAATAAAAATTTTTTTATAATTTTTAAATTTATTACTTTTCTTAATGAATTTAGATCTTAAAAAATTTAATGACCATTTTTTAACTTTCGAGGGATAAAAATGACATGGATGACTAGTCGCATAGATTTTGTTTGCCTCTATGTGTTGAATTTTTTCTGATGAAATCACACTATCCTTAGAGATACCTAAGGATTTTAAACTTTCTTTTTGATAATTAAATCTTAAACTGGGAACAAGTAATTTGTCTATTTTTTTTAAATCAAATTTTTGTTGAAATAAAAATATTCTAGGTAATACGTCTGTAAACCAGTGAGTAAAATTTTCTCTACTAGCTCCTCCTGACAAAAGACTTAAAACTGAACCGTTTATTTTTTTTTTTAATTTTGGCGTTCCATTAATTAGAACTTCATTTTTTTGTATTTTTTGATTAAAACTATTAATTGAGTCGTATTTTTTAAATTGCAATGATCCCTTAGTTAAAATGTTTTTTTTTGTAATATAAGCTGTAATATCGTTTTTATTTGTAAAAACTCTTCCATTTCTTAATTCAAAAATATTGTAGAGTTTATTATCTAACTTAATATTAAACTGTCGGAAGCTTTTATCCTTAATAATTTTAACAATTGGTTTTGGATAAATTTTTAAAAAGAAGGAAATTATTATTTTTCTATATAATAACTTAAGTTTTTTTTTAATTATAGCTTGCACCTATCTGGTTTCTTTTCTAATTTTTTCAAGCTTAATTTTCTTATTTAAACTTTTATTCTTATCGTAAAGTAATGAAAATTTTATATTATGTTGAACTTTAACCGTAATTTTTTTAGCATTTCTGACTTCAAAATTATCTGCTACAGCACTTATTGGTCTCTTTTTGAAATCTAGATTCTTTATAACAACATTTGATTTATCATTTACGATTTTACCTATCCATCTTCTAGGTCTAAAAGCGCTTATCGGAGCAATTGAAATTTTTTTAGAGTGAAGGTTAAGAATTGGTCCATGCACCGACAAATTATACGCTGTGCTCCCTGCAGGAGAGGAAATTAAAACTCCATCGGAAACTAATTTCTTTATTAAAGTCTTATTATTTACTTTAATAGATAAATTTGCTGCCTGTCTACTTTGCCTTAAAACAGAAACTTCATTAATTGCTAAGCTTTTTTTTACTTTATTTTTATTAACAACAGTCATTTCTAAAGGATAAATATTAACAGGTTTTGATTTATGAAGATTTTTAATAATTAAATTCTTTGAAAATTTATTCATTAAAAATCCATAATTACCAGAATTAATCCCATAAAATGATCCTTTAAATTTTTTATTTTTTTTTAAAGTTTGAAGCATAAACCCATCACCACCAATAACAATTTTAATGTTGGTTCTATTAACTCTTTCTTTCTCAAGAATTTTTTTAAGCTTTTTTTTAATACTAGATGACTTAAGATTTTTATCTGAAATAATTATTGGTTTTTTCATTTTTATTTAAGTGGTGCCCTCGGCCAGACTCGAACTGGCACTCCCAAAAGGGCAAGGATTTTAAGTCCTTTGTGTCTACCAATTTCACCACGAGGGCATCTATGAATTTCATGAGTATTTATGCTAATATTTATAATTGAACAAGTCTAATAAGTAAAATTGTTATTTGATTTAATATTTAATAGATTTTTTAAATGGAAAAGGTATTTAAAGTTTTGATATTTACTGATCTTGATGGATCGCTTCTTGATAGAGATACTTTTAAATTTGACAGTATAAAAGACTATTTAATACAACTTATTTCCAAAGGTATATTTATAATACCAAACACAAGTAAAACAGAGAAAGAAATTTTAGAATTTACTAACGATTTAGGTTCAAGTTTGCCATTTATTTCAGAAAACGGAGCAGCTATAAATGGTTTAGATTTATTAAATACAAACTTTCCTAAAAAATTAATTCTGAGTAGAGAAAAGGCTGATCTTTTAAATATTTTTAAAGAAACAGTTCCAAAAAACTTACAAAACAAATGCAAATGGTTATCTGACATGGATAAAAAAAAACAAAGCCTTATTTTTGGTCTAAAAGATAAAAAATTGAGTATGGCTTTAGATCGTAAATATACTGTCCCTTTTTTATTTGAAGGAACTAAAAATGAAAAAAATGAATTATCTAAAATTATTAAAAATCAAGATCTTTTTTTACAAGAAGGAGGCAGAGTTATTAATTTAACTGATAAAGTAAATAAAGCAAATGCCCTAAAAGTTTTTGTCAGATTTTTTAAAAAAGATAATATTAATGTGAAAACAATTGCTGTAGGAGATAATTATAATGACTTAAACATGCTAAAAACAAGTGATTTTCCTTGTTTAGTATTCAATGATAAATTTACTTTAGATAAAATTCCTATAAGCAATCTAATAACTTCAGATAAGCCATCACCTGAGGGCTGGGCAGATGTGATTAAAATGGCTCTAGTTGAAATTAATAAAAATAGATAAGATAAATATTATGAGTGATTTTTTTCAGAATGGTATTATTACCACACTTCACGACTTTGAAACAAAGTCTACGAAGCTAATTGAGGAAGAACTTTTAAGATTTTCAAAAGAGAGGAAAATGGAACTCATTCTACCTTGCCTTTTCAGTGAATTAGAAGGTGATGCATTACCAAAAATAGTTTCTGAAATCGCTAAAACAAATTATTTGTATCATATTATAATAGGTTTAGATCAGGCTAATGAAATACAAGCTAAACAGGCATGGAATTTTTTTAAAAAATTAAAAACACCCTACACAATATTATGGAACGATGGTCCAAATTTAAAAAAATTAGATGAAGAATTACAAACAAAAGCACTAGCACCAAACGAAAAAGGTAAAGGTAGAAATGTTTGGTACTGTATTGGAATGTCTATTGCAAGGAATACTGCTAGATCGGTTGCATTGCACGATTGTGATATAAAAACATACAATCGTAGAATGTTAGCTAAATTATTTTATCCGGTAGTAAATCCTTTATTCAATTTTGAATTTTGTAAAGGTTACTATCCTAGGGTTGCAAATAATAAAATGAATGGAAGAGTTGCAAGGCTTTTAGTATTCCCATTATTAAACGCTTTAGAAAAAACTATTGGTAAAAATGAATATTTAGATTTTATGAAATCATTTAAATATCCATTAGCTGGTGAATTCTCTTTTAGGAGAAATATTTTACCAGAATTAAGAATTTCATCAGACTGGGGAATAGAGATTGGAATTCTATCTGAGATGCAAAGAAATTTTTCCCCTCAAAATATTTGTCAAGTTAATTTAGCTGATACTTACGATCATAAGCATCAGGATTTATCTATCGATGATGAAAGTAAAGGTTTATCTAGGATGTCTATCGATATAATAAAAACATTCATTAAAAAACTAGCCACTCAAGGACATTCATTCAGTAAAGAGCAATTAAGATCATTAAAAGCAACATATTACAGATCTGCATTAGATTTAATAGATGCGTACAGATCTGATGCTGAAATGAATGGTTTGAATTTTGACTCACATTCTGAAGAAAAAGCAGTTGAATTATTTTCTAGTAATATCATAAAAGCAGGTGAAGCTTTTTATTTAAATCCAATGGATGCTCCATTTATTCCCACATGGAGTCGAGTTAAAAGTGCTATCCCAAATTTTTTAACAAGATTAGGAAAAGCTGTTAACGAAGATAATAAACGTTATTCTTAGGGTCTTTTATGTCCTTTGTAATTACAAACTTCACCATAAGAGTATATTATTAATTTATTAAATAAGTATATGAAAATTATATTATAATCTATATTTTATAAAGTATATTAATTCTGTGAAAAAAATACTTATTTACAATTCTGGTGGGGGGTTAGGAGATTCAATTCAAATTATCCCTCTATTGCTCAGTCTTAAAAATCATTTTCGAAGATCAAATATTTTCTATTTGGGATCACATTCAAATCATTTTGAAGGAAAATTAAAAGAATATAATATCAATATACAATCTATCGATCTAAAAATTAAATATTTCGGTTTCAGGTGGTGGCATTTATTATTTGCAAGTAAAAGGTTCAAAGAAAAGTATGCCATCAAATTTGATTTAATTATTGATCTTCAATCAAAATTTAGAAATTCTTTAATTTTAAAGAGAATTCCTCATGAACATTTTTGCTCTACTACTTTTAATAATCTTTTTTCAACAAAAAAAATTAAATATAAATCTATAAATCACATAGAAAATCTTAGTATCTTTTTAGGTGAAAAGATAAACACAATTAATTTTAATTTTAATAAATTGCCAAAAAACTTACTAAATGAGGCTAAAAAATTATTACCAAAGAATAATTACATTGGTTTTTCTTTAACACAAGGAAATAATTATAGAAAAAAAAGTTGGTCAATTTACAAGTTTATCTCGTTAGCAAATAAGTCTCTAATTAAAAACAAAATTCCAGTTTTTTTTATAGAGAAAACTCATGAGCAAATAATAGATAAAATAAAGAATCAAGTGCCTGGCGCTTTATTTCCCGAAACAAAATCTGAGCTATCCTGCCCAGCTTTAGTAACAGCTTTGGCCTCAAGATTAGATCAAGCTGTCTCTATAGATAATGGTGTGATGCATATGATGGGATTAGCAAATATCCCTATGATAGTTTTATTTGGCCCTACAAGTGCAGATAAGTTTGCACCAAAAAATAACTATACTAAAATTTTAGATAGTAAAAAAATTTACAATACATCAGATATAGAGTCTATTTCTGTGGATGAAGTCTACAACCTAATCTAAATTTTTAATATTTGAATTTTTTTTGTATTTATTAATTTTAACAAATCTTTGTTTACAGATTTTAATTTTGAAATTGAATTAGATCTCGTTACTATAGCTACGCCAATTTTTCCTAATCTAAAAAATGGATAACTTCCTATTTCAACAAATTTTTTATATTTTTTTTGTATTAAACCTAATTGTTTTGAAATATTGCTTTCTACAGTATAAAGATTAATCGTTTTGCTATGAATTTTTGAACCTTTTACTAAATATCTTTTACAATTTTCAATCATAGAAATTAAAATCGAAGGCACTCCTGGTAATGAAAATACATTTTTAGTAACAAAACCTGGTGCAGCGCTAGATGGATTGTAAATTAATTTTGCTCCGCGAGGCATTTTAGCCATTTTTTTTCTACCGTCATTAAATTTTGTTTTGCCATAATATTTTTCAAGAATTAGAAAAGCTTCTTTATGATATTCATACTTTACTTTAAAAGCTTTAGAAATTGATTTAGCTGTAATATCATCGTGAGTTGGGCCGATGCCTCCCGTAGTAAAAACGTAATTAAAATTTTTTGAAAGAATTAAGATGTTTTTAACAATAATCCTCTCATTATCTGGAATAATTCTGACCTCGCTTACTGCTATTCCACATTCAGAATTCAACCAACTAGAAATAAATGCAACATTCTTTTCCTGAGTTCGACCTGAAAGTATCTCATTTCCTATGATTAAAATTGCTGCATTAATTTTTTTTATTTTTTTCTTCATAAAAGTTATAAGTATATATGCAATTTGAAAGTAAATTAATACCAGGACTATTTATAAAAAGATACAAGCGTTTTTTTGCTGATATAAAAATTAATAAAAAGATTATTACCGCTCATTGTCCTAATACTGGTTCAATGTTAGGGCTTTTGAAAAAAGGTAATAAAGTATGGGTGAGTGAATCTAAAAATCCAAATCGTAAATTAAAATATACTTTAGAAATTATTGAGGATAATAATGCTAAAGTTGGAGTTAATACACATTCTAGTAATAAAATAGTTTTTCATGCACTTAAAAATAAATTAATTAATAAATTTACCAACATTTTAGAAATAAAACCTGAAAAAAAATTCGATAAGAATACTAGATTTGATTTCTTAATTTCTAATAATAAAATGAAAGCATTCATTGAGGTTAAAAATGTGACACTTTCTAGAAAAAAAAAGATAGCAGAATTTCCTGATGCTGTAACCTCTAGGGGTCTAAAGCATATTTATCAACTTATTAAAGCTGGAAAGAAGAAATATAAAATTTATTTACTTTACTTAATACAAAGAGACGATTGTCAATTATTTTCCATAGCTAAGGACATTGATCCTGAATATGCTTATGCTTTGAGAAAAGCTGTTAAAAACAATCTAAAAATTCTTTGCTACGATTGTAAGTTTTCCTCAAAAGGAATAAAACTCAATAATGAAATCAAGTTCAAAATATAATGGATGAAAATTTTAAAGAAGCTTTTGAAAAAACTAGAATAGCAGGGTCTATTGCGGCTGGTGCGTTAAACGAAGTAAGTAAAATAATTAAGCCAGGTATTGCGACTGCTGAGATTGATAAAATTTGTTATGAATTTATAAATGATAACAAAGCTTATTCAGCACCGTTATTTTATAGAGGCTATCCCAAATCTTGTTGCACTTCAGCTAATCATGTCGTGTGTCACGGAATTCCATCTGCAAAGATTTTAAAAGAAGGTGACATTATTAATGTTGATGTAACAGCTATGAAGGATGGGTGGCATGGAGACACTAGTAGAATGTTTAAAATAGGTGCGGTTTCAATAAAAGCTGAAAAATTAATTAATACTACTTACGAGTCTATGATGAAAGCTATTGAAGTTGTGAAAGATGGTATTCATTTAGGAGATATTGGTTCAACAATACAAAAGCATGTTGAAGCTCAAGGTTTTTCAGTCGTTCAAGATTTTTGTGGCCACGGAATTGGTAAAAAATTTCATAAAGAACCGAATATACTACATTACGGTGAAGCTGGAACTGGAGAAAAAATAAAAACTGGAATGATTTTTACTATTGAGCCAATGATAAATCTAGGAAAATACGAAACAAAAACTTTAAATGATGGTTGGACAGCTGTAACCAAAGATAAATCATTATCAGCACAATTTGAACATACAATAGGTGTAACAAAAGATGGTTGTGAAATATTTACAAATTAAAAAAAATAATTAAGTTTTATGATTGAAAGATACACTAGAAATGAAATTAAAACTATTTGGGATGATTATAATAGATATTCTATATGGCTTGATATTGAATTGGCTGCAGCTGAAGCCATGGAAAAGTTTAAAATTATTCCCAAGGGAATTGTAAAAAAAATTAAATCAAAGGCGAAAATAAATCCTAAAAGAATTATTCAAATAGAGTCTAAAGTTAAACATGACATTATTGCTTTTTTGACATCTATCACAGAGAAATCTGGCAAAGAAGCAAGATATTTGCATAAAGGTATGACTTCATCAGACGTTTTGGACACTTGTTTTAATCTTCAACTTAAACAATCAGGTGAAATATTATTAAAAGATATAAATGAATTACTTCAGTCAATAAAAAAACAAGCATTAAAACACAAATACACTTTATGTATTGGCAGAAGTCATGGAATTCACGCAGAACCAATTACTTTTGGGTTAAAGATGTTATCTTTTTATCAAGAATTTTTAAGAAATAAAAAAAGATTAGAGAATTCTATTGAAGAAATTTCTACATGTGCAATATCTGGCGCTGTAGGCACATTTGCAAATATAGATCCAAGAGTAGAATATTACGTTGCAAAAAAGTTAAAATTAAAAATTGAACCTGTTTCAACTCAAGTAATTCCAAGAGATAGACATGCTCAATATTTCTCAACTTTAGGTATTATAGCAAGTTCTATAGAAAGATTTGCAATCGAAATAAGACATCTGCAAAGAACAGAGGTAAATGAAGTAGCAGAATTTTTTGGTAAAAAACAAAAAGGGTCCTCTGCTATGCCGCACAAAAAAAATCCTATCTTAAGTGAGAACTTAACAGGTTTAGCAAGGTTAATTAGATCAACTGTTGTTCCAGCATTAGAAAACGTCGCTTTATGGCATGAGAGAGATATTTCTCATTCAGCTGTGGAAAGAAATATTGGACCAGATGCTACCATAGCTTTAGATTTTGCATTAAGCAGGTTAACTAATGTCGTTAAGAGTCTGAACGTTTATCCAAAAAATATGAAAAAAAATCTTAATATTACGAATGGAATATTTTTTTCACAGAGAGTACTTTTGGAATTGACTGCTTATGGTTTCACAAGAGAAGAGTCATATAAAATTGTCCAAAAAAATGCACTACAAGCGTGGAAGGAAAACTCTTCTTTTTACAAAAAAATAGTAGCTGATAAAAAAATAACTAATAAAATACCTGTTAATAAAATTCGAAAACTATTTGATTTTAGTTACCATACAAAAAAAATTAATATAATTTTCAAAAGAAGTCTAAAAAAATAATCAGATGAATAAAGGTAAAAAAATATACGAAGGTAAAGCAAAGATACTTTACGAAACAAAAGATAAAGATTTAATTATTCAACATTTTAAAGATGATGCTACAGCGTTCAACAATCTTAAAAAGGCCAGTGTAGAGGGAAAAGGAGTTTTGAATAATAGAATATCAGAATATATCTTAACTAATTTATCTCAATGTGGAATCAAAACGCATTTTATTAAACGTTTAAATATGAGGGAACAATTAATAAAAAAAGCTGATATTTTTCCAATTGAATTTATTGTTAGAAACATTGCTACAGGCTCACTAACAAAAAGACTTGGCATACCTGAAGGAACGGTATTAGAAAAACCATTGTTTGAATACTGCTATAAGAAAGATGAATTGAATGATCCTTTAGTTTCGAAAGAACACATTTTTTCTTTTGATTGGGCAAGTGAAAAAGAAATTCAATTGATTGATAAAATGACTGCAAGAATTAATGATTTATTGGTAGGTATGTTCAGAGGTATTGGTATTAAACTAGTTGACTTTAAAATTGAATATGGAAAGGCGTGGAACAAGGATACAGAAAAAAAAGAAATTGTTTTGGCTGATGAAATTAGTCCAGATACTTGTCGTCTTTGGGACTCTAAAACAGAAAAGAAATTAGATAAAGATAGGTTTAGAAAAGATTTAGGTAACATAATACAAGGTTATCAAGAAGTGGCAAGAAGATTAGGTATTATGCCGGAAGAAACAAATATAAGTGAAGTCAATTTTGGTAAAACAATACCAATAAAATTCAAAAAAAAATAAATTGAAATTTTCTGTTACAGTAACACTTAAAAAAGATGTTTTAGATCCTCAGGGAAAAGTTGTTCAAAATACATTAATAAATATGGGCATGAGTGATCTCAAAAGTATTAGACAAGGAAAACATTTTGAAATTGATGTGAGTGAAAACGATCAAACAGTAGCTGAAAAAAAAATAGACGAGATGTGTAGAAAGCTTTTAGTAAATTTAATTATTGAGGACTACAAAATTAACAAAATTTAATGAAATCTTCCGTAATTGTTTTTCCTGGATCTAATTGTGATAGAGACATTGCTGTAGCTCTAGAAAAAATGCAATTTAAAAATCAAATGGTGTGGCATAAAGAGACTAAATTGCCAAAATCTGACTTGATAGTAGTGCCAGGTGGTTTCTCTTATGGTGATTATCTAAGATCAGGAGCTATAGCTGGTAAATCACTAATAATTGATGAAGTTATTAAAGCAGCTAAATCAGGATGTTTAATTTTAGGAATTTGTAATGGTTTCCAAATTCTTACTGAAACAGGTCTTTTAAAAGGGACCCTATTAAGAAATAAAAATTTAAAATTTATAAATAAAGATGTTTTTATCAAAGTAATAAACAATGAAACAAGGTTTTCTAAAAAATATAAAAAAGATCAGATTTTAAAAATTAATATTGCTCACAATGAAGGTAACTTTTTTACTGATCACAATCATTTAAATGAGTTAAAAGATAAAAATTTAATTGCATTTAAATATTCTGATGAAAAAGGAAATGTAAGTGAAAATTCAAATCCTAATGGTTCCCTAGAAAATATTGCTGGAATTTATAACGCTAATAAAAATATCTTAGGTATGATGCCGCATCCTGAGCGTATGGTAGATGAAATTATTTCAAATAAAGATGGAATAAATTTATTTTCAAGTTTGTTAAATTAAAATGATAATAACTGATCAAATTGTAGAAAAACATGGTCTTTCTAAAGAAGAATTCAAAAATATAAAGAAACTTTTAAAAAGAGATCCAAATTTGTTAGAACTTGGAGTTTTTTCTGCAATGTGGAATGAACATTGTTCATATAAATCTTCTAGATTACACCTAAAAAATTTACCGACTAAAGGAAAACAAGTTATTCAAGGACCTGGTGAAAATGCTGGTGTAATTGATATTGGAGATGATGATGCAATAGTTTTTAAAATAGAAAGTCATAACCACCCTTCCTATATTGAACCTTACCAGGGAGCAGCAACTGGTGTTGGGGGAATTTTAAGAGATGTTTTTACAATGGGAGCAAGGCCTATAGCTTTATTAAATTCAATACACTTTGGTTCACCAAAGCATAGTAAAACTAAAAGTTTATTAAATGGTGTTGTTTCAGGTATCGGAGGCTATGGAAATTGTATTGGAATACCAACTGTTGCTGGAGAAACAAAATTTAATGAGACTTATAATGAAAATATTTTAGTAAATGCTATGGCTGTAGGACATGCAAAAAAAGATAAAATTTTTTATTCAAAAGCTAAAGGATTGAATAAATCTGTGGTTTATGTTGGTTCTAAAACTGGTCGGGATGGAATTCATGGTGCGTCTATGGCGTCAGCAGAATTTGATGAAAATTCTGAGTCAAAAAAACCTACCGTGCAAGTTGGTGACCCATTTACTGAAAAACTTTTAATGGAGGCTTGTCTTGAGTTAATGAAAGACAATTCTATTATTTCAATTCAAGATATGGGTGCTGCTGGATTAACATCTTCTAGTGTTGAGATGGCTTCAAAAGGTGGTTTAGGTATAGAGCTTGAATTAGATAAAGTACCTTGCAGAGAAGAAAATATGTCACCTTATGAAATGATGTTATCAGAAAGTCAGGAGAGAATGCTTATTATTCTTGAAGATGGTAAAGAGCAAAATGCTAAAAAAATTTTTGATAAATGGGATTTAGATTTTGTTGTAATTGGAAAAACTACAAATACAAATAATTTAACATTAAAGTATGAAAATCAAATTGTTGGAGAAATTCCTGTTGAAGCATTAGCGTCTAAAGCTCCAATTTATGACAGAAAATGGATAAAGAAAAAAACAAAGAAAAGTAGTTTTAATTTTAAAAAACTTAAAAAAATTAAAATCGAAGACGCTTTAATAAAGATTTTATCAAGTCCAAATCATTCAAGTAAGAATTGGATCACAGATCAATATGACCAAAGTGTTATGTGTGACACAGTTTTAAAATCTGGTTCAGATGCAGCAATAATTCGAATACATAATAAAGATAAAGCAATTGCTGTGTCTGTGGACTCTTCTGCAAATTATTGCAAATCACATCCGATTACAGGTGGAAAACAAATAGTATGTGAAAATTGGAGAAATCTAATTACGGTTGGTGCGAAACCATTAGCGATTACTAATTGCCTTAACTTTGGTAATCCTGAAAATCAAGAAATCATGGGAGAATTCGCAGAATGTTTACAAGGTATTAAAGAAGCATGTGAATTTTTGAACTATCCTGTAGTCTCAGGCAATGTTTCATTTTATAACGGTACAAATAAAAAAAATATTTATCCAACACCGGTAATTGGTGGTGTTGGTTTAATAAAAAAATTATCTAAACCTTTAAGTCATCATTTTAAAAAAGATAAAAGCAGCTTAATACTTATTGGAAAAACTTTTGGTCACTTAGATCAAAGTTGTTTTTTGAAGGAGAATTATTCGATAAATGAAGGACTACCTCCAGAGGTAAATCTTTTAAATGAAAAAAATAATGGTGAAAGTCTTTTAAAATTGATAAATAAGAATTTGATATTATCTTCTCACGATATATCTAATGGTGGCTTGATTACTGCACTTTCAGAAATGTCAATTTCTTCAGGAATTGGAGCTAAAATTTTAAAACCCAAAAAATTAACTAATTTAATTGAATATTTTTTTGGTGAAGATCAAGCTAGATATATCGTGGAAGTTGAAGATAATAGTATAGGAAAAGTTGAGAAGATTTTAAAAGAAAATAATATCTTTTTCGAAAATATTGGATTTACTCAAAATGAATTCCTTGAAATTGAAGGTGAGTTAAAAATTAGCACTAAAGATTTATTTAAAATTAATAACGAATGGTATAATAACTACTAATGGCTTTACCAGTAGAAGAAATAAAAAAACTTATAAAAGAGTCTATTCCAGATGCAACAATTGAAATTAAGGATTTAATGGGAGATAATAATCACTATTCTGCAACAATAAAATCTTCCCAATTTAATAAACTAAACAAAATTGAACAGCATAAGTTAGTATACAAATCTTTAAAAGGTAAGATGGGAAATGAACTTCATGCTTTATCTTTAACTACTGAAGGAAAATAATGGAAATAAATAAGAAAATAGAGACAATTATAAATGACAACGAAGTTTGCCTTTTTATGAAAGGAACTCCAGATGCTCCTCAGTGTGGATTTTCAATGGCAGTGTCCAATGTTTTAAAACATTTAAATGTAAATTTTAAAGGCATAAATGTGTTAGAAGATGAAAAATTAAGACAAGGTATAAAAGATTTTAGTGACTGGCCAACAATTCCTCAGCTATATGTTAAAAAGGAATTCATAGGTGGTTGCGATATTGTTAAAGAAATGTTTGAAAAAGGCGAATTAAAAAAACTTTTTGAAGACAAAAATATTATTTAAATTAATTTTTTTCTAAAAAAGCAATATCAGAATTTTCTAAATTGCCTTTAAAAATTTCAATTGTTTTGATGGTATTCATAATTTTTTGCTGGAACAATTCATCAAAAATTTCTGAAGGAAATTTTTTCTTTTTCTTGAGATTTTCTAGCACCTCATCAATTAAAATATGATCAATATTTCGATTATAATTATAATAATTAGGATGTTTAAAATCTTCAATTACATATAAACCTTTATCTTTTAAATGGTCAAAAAAATATTTTAAGCCAATTAAAATATCACTTAAATTATGTGAACCGTCATCAATAATTAGATCAAATTTTTCAAATTGGTGTTCATCATATATTTTTTTTAAATTTGTAAAAACTTTTTTTTTATTGTTTATATCTACGCCAAAAACAAAAATTTTTTCTGACTTAAATTCAAAATTTGAAATATTTATATCAAAACAAAAAACTTTAGATCCCGGAAAAAATTTTACAAAAGAGGCTGCCGAAGCACCAGCGTATGATCCTATTTCTAAAATGTTAATTTTTTGGTTCTTATAATTTTCTAATTTTTTTTCATAAAATTTTGAATAAGCATGTCCATTAGAATTATTTTTTTTGAAAATATTGGCTTTATCGCTTCCGTAAAAATGAAAAAGATCATCTAAAGTTTTATAATCAACTTTATCATGGTCAATTAAAATTTTATTTTTAAAATTATAAATTATTTTTCTTTTGAATAGACTGAAAAAATTCAATTATCTAGAGTAGTATTCTATAACTAAACTAGGTTCCATTATTACTGGGAAAGGAACTTCTGAAAATTTTGGAACTCGCACAAGTTTAGCAGTTTTATTTTTATCATCCAACTGAATATACTCAGGCACATCTCTCTCTTTACTTTGTAATGATCCATCTATTACAGTTAGTTTTTTAGATTTTTCTCTTATTTCAATTAAATCGGTACTTCTTACAACATAACTCGCTATGTTAACTCTTTTTTTATTAACTTTTATATGTCCATGATTAATCATTTGTCTTGCGGCAAACACAGTGGGTGCAAATTTAGCTCTATAAATTACTGTGTCTAATCTACTTTCTAGTAATGCAATTAAATTTTCTGTAGTGTCTCCTCTTTTAGATAAAGCCTTTCTATAAATATTTCTAAACTGCCTTTCATTAATATTTCCATAATAAGCTTTTAATTTCTGTTTGGCTTGTAGTTGAATACCGTAGTCTGTTGGTTTGCCTTTTTTATTCTGTCCGTGTTGACCTGGAGGATAAGCTCTAGAATTGAAAGGACTTTTAGGTCTCCCCCATATATTAGCTTTCAATCTTCGATCGACTTTGTGTTTTGATTTAAGTCTTTTTGTCATAATTAATAATTGTGTTGTTATAGTCTTTAACGTTGATTTGTCAATTAAGCTTTAATGTTATTTTTTACTCAATGTGCTTATAATACTAGCTAAAATCCTTAATTCTTTATCGTTTGGTTCTAATCTATAAATTAAATTATTTATATTTAATATCATTGAGTGCCTTTTCTCTTTAGGGATAAAAAAGTCTTTTTTTTCTAAAAGGCTAATCAAATGAGCTAATAAAGAGGATATTTTTGATTTAGATGAAATTTTTAAATTCAGTTGATTATTCTTAATTTTTTTATCATTAAGTGATTTAAAAATCTCGTAACAAATGACAGTCAAAGAATGCGATAAGTTTAAAGATTTAAATTTAGGTGAAGTTGGAATTTGTAAAATATAATTAGAAAATGACAAATCTTTATTTGATAAACCTGATGCTTCAGGACCAAACATTAAACCCAAGTTAATATTTTTTCTTTTGATTATTTTTTGAAATTCTTTAAGTGAAATATTTTTTTTATTTATATCTCTACGTCTTGCACTTAAGGATATGACCAAATTAAAAGGCTCAATTGCATCTTGAATATTATCAAATACTTTCGCTTTATTAATAATATCATACGCTCCTACAGATGTTGCTTTAGCTTTATGATTTGGAAAATTAATTTTAGGCTCTACGATGTGAAGTTTTGAGAAACCAAAATTTTTCATTGCTCTGGCACATGCACCTATGTTTTCACCTAGTTGCGGTTTTATTAGAATGAAACCAAATTTACTGCTCATTTAAATTAGCAGGAGCTTTTTCTTTATAAAGTTTATAATCTAAGCTATCAATTAATGCTTTAAATGAAGCTTCAATAATATTTGGAGATACACCAACTGTAAACCAACTAACACCTGTTTTATCAGTACTTTCAATTAAAACTCTTGTTGTTGCTTCAGTGCCAGTATTCAGAATTCTAACTTTATAATCAAGTAACTTTAAATCTGAAAAAAAATTATAGTATTTAGTTACTTTTTTAAAATTGGATCTGATCGCATTATCCAATGCATTTACAGGTCCATTTCCTTCACCATGACATTCAATTTCTTTTCCATCTATCAAGAAAATTACGCTTGCTTTTGTTTGTATTTTGTTAAATTTTGAAACATTCACATCGTAACTTTTTACTTTTAAATATTCAGGAACTTTACCTAATAATCTATTAGCTAATAATTCAAATGAAGCATCAGCTCCATCATACGAATAACCACTAAATTCTCTATCTTTCACCTCATCCAAAATTTTTTGGATTTTTGGATCTTTAGAGTCAATTTTAACTCCGTATTGTTCTAGTCTTGATAAAATATTTGATCGACCAGCTTGATTTGAAACAATAATATTTCTATGATTCCCAATCGTTTTTGGATCAATATGTTCGTAAGTTTTTGGATCTTTCTTCACTGCTGAAACGTGAAGACCTCCCTTGTGAGAAAAGGCTGAGGCGCCAACATAAGCCATATTTTTATTAGGTTTTCTATTTAGTATTTCATCTAACAACCTTGAACATTCAGTTAATGAAGAAAGTTTATCTTTTTTAATGTTAATTTCGTACTTATCGCTAAAAGATTTTTTTAAACATAAGTTAGGAATAATTGACATCAAATTTGCATTACCACATCTCTCACCTAAACCATTAATGGTTCCTTGAATATGTCTCACGCCGCTTTCAACTGCAGCTAAAGAATTAGCCACGGCATTTTCTGTATCGTTATGCGCATGAATTCCAAGATTGTTTCCAGGTATTATTTTTGAAACTTTTGTAACGATTTCTCTAACCTCATTCGGTAGTGTGCCACCATTAGTATCACATAATACAACCCATCTAGCACCATTGTCGTAGGCTTGCTTCAAGCAGTCAATTGCATATTCTGGGTTAGCCTTATAACCATCAAAAAAATGTTCTGCATCAAACAAAAATTCTTTCTTGTTTTTAACAAAATGTTTTGCTGTTTCTTTGATGTTTTCTAAATTTTCCTCTTTTTGGATTCCTAAAGCAACTTTTACATGAAAATCCCAAGATTTTCCTACTACACAAACTGCTGGCGTATTCGCATTCATTAAAGAAGCTAAACCGGGATCGTTATCTGCACTTCGACCGGTTTTTTTGGTCATACCGAATGCAGTAAATAAAGTTTGTTGCATTTTGGGTGGGCTAGAAAAAAATTTTGTATCAACAGGATTTGCCCCAGGCCATCCTCCCTCTACATAATCAACACCTAAATCTGATAAAACTTTTGCTATTTTATTTTTATCTTCAATTGAGAAATCAACACCTTCTGTCTGAGCTCCGTCTCTTAAAGTGGTGTCAAATATATATATTTTCTCTTTACTCATTTAAATTTCCAAGTTGTCTGTTCTTTTTTATCCTCAATGATTACTCCTTTACTTGCTAGTTCAACTCTTATTTTATCAGCAAGCTTATAATCTCCTTTTTGTTTTGCTGCCAATCTTTCTTTAATTTTTTTTTCAATAAATTCTTCTGAAATATCTTTATTTACTTTTTTAAACTCTTCCCACTCGTTTTTTGTTAAATCAAACAAACCAATTAATTTACAAGCACTATTAAAAAATTTCTTACTTTTTTCATCACCTTTATTTGCGTTTGCATAAAGTTTGTGAATTTTAGCAATGAAGCCAGGAGTATTTAAATCATCGAGTAACATGTCTATCTCTTTCAAAGGTATTTCTTCATTATTTTCTTCATATAATTGATACCATTTTTCAATGGTTGCTCGTTGATTTTCTAAAAGTTTATTATTCCAATCTAGTGGTTGACTGTAGTGAGCACTTAATAATGCTAACCTAACAACCTGACCGGAATATTTTTTAGTTGCATCAGTTATAGAAATTATATTGCCTAAAGACTTTGACATCTTTTCATTATTAATGGTTACAAATCCGTTATGAACCCAATAATTTGCAAAGTTTTTCGTATTATTGTTACAACAAGACTGAGCTATCTCATTTTCATGATGAGGAAAAATTAAATCAAGACCACCGCCATGAATATCTAAATTTTTACCAAGGTATTTTTCGCTCATCGCTGAACATTCAAGATGCCAGCCTGGTCTACCTCTTCCCCAAGGCGAATCCCAACCAGGATCTTTTTCATTTGAAGGCTTCCATAAAACAAAGTCCATTGGATTTTTTTTTAGATCAGAAATTTCTATTCTACTCCCTGCCTTTAACTCATCTAAATTTTTGTTTGACAATTTTCCATAATCTTTAAATTTGCTTACAGCAAAAAAAACATGGTTTTTATTTTCGTAAGCAAAACCCTTTTTGATTAATGAAGATGTCATTTCAATCATTTCTTTTACATGTTCTGTGGCTTTTGGCTCTAGCGTTGGTTTTAAACAGTTTAAACTCTTGCAATTTTCATGAAAAATTTTAATCACTCTATTAGTAATTTCATTTATATCTTCTTTATTATTTTGAGAAGCTTCTATTATCTTGTCATCTACATCAGTAATATTTCTTACGTAAGTTACATTTGAATTGTACAGCACCTTTAAAACTCTAAATAAAACATCAAACACTACAAGAGTTCTTGCATTACCTACATGGGGACTCTCATATACAGTCGGTCCACAGGCATATAAGGAAATCTTTTTTATATTATTTGGCTTAAATACTTCTTTTTTTCTTGTAAGAGAATTTGTTAATTTTAAGCTATTCATTAAATGTACATACCGGTATCGGATTCATTTTGTGTAAATTTTTTTCTCTTATTTCTAAATATTTTTGATAGTTTGGATCGTCTTTATTTTCCATAGCTTTCTCTAAATCTGCATAACTCATTCCAAGTTGTTCTACGTCGTTTCTTCCATCATCCCATAGACCATCTGTGGGTTGGGCATTAATTATTTCTTCGGACACACCAAGATGTCTGCCTAACTCCCACACTTGAGATTTGTTGCAGTCAGCTATAGGAGAGATATCGACTCCACCATCGCCATATTTAGTATAAAAACCAACGCCAAAATCCTCAACTTTGTTACCTGTTCCGACAACAATTCCATTATTTGCTGCTGCTACTTGGTATAAAGTTGCCATTCTCAACCTTGCTCTTGAATTTGCATAACCATGCTCATTATCAAATTTATTTAAAACTTTTGAAAATGAGTTAAAGATTTGATCCATCTCTAACAAATGATGTTCAACATTTTTGTATTTTTGTTTCAACCATTTAGCATGTGTCAAACTTAAATCATGTTGAGATTTGATTTGTTTAATTGGCATTGTTAACACAATTGTTTTTCTACCAGTGTTTGCACATAAAGTACTAACTACAGAAGAGTCTATTCCACCCGATATTCCAACTACTAATGATTGTGGCTTATAAGAAGCATTATTGCAATAGTTGTCTATCCAGTCGGTTATTATTTTTGCTCTTTTTTTAACATCCATAATTAATACCTTACCTTTCTTTTAAGGTTTGGTCTTAATAATTACAATAATTATTAAGACGCAGCTTGAATAATTTTATTTGATATTTTTGAATTTTTCTTAATTTCCTCAGAAATCAAAAAAGCTAATTCTAATGCTTGGTCTGCATTTAATCTCGGATCGCAGTGAGTCCTATATCTGCTAGAAAGATCTTTCTCAGAGATTTTTTGAGCTCCGCCTGTACATTCAGTCACATCTTGACCGGTCATCTCGATATGTAATCCACCAGCATAACTTTTTTCTGCATGACTAACTGCAAAGAAATTTTTTACCTCTTTAAGAACACTTTCAAAAGGTCTTGTTTTAAATCCTGTAGCTGCTTTAATTGTATTTCCGTGCATAGGATCACAAGACCAAATAACTTTTAGACCTTCTTTTTTGATAGCTTGCATTAATTTTGGTAAATATTTTTGAACATTATCAGCCCCAAATCTTGAAATTAATGTTAATCTGCCAGCTTCGTTTTCAGGATTAAGAATATTACATAAGTTAATCAATTCCTCTGGTTTTAATGTTGGACCACATTTAAGACCTATAGGATTTTTTATACCTCTACAAAATTCTACGTGAGCACCATCAGGTTGTCTTGTTCTATCTCCTATCCAAACAAAATGAGCTGAAGTATCATGATATTCTCCTGTAGTAGAGTCTACGCGAGTCATGGACTCCTCGAATGGTAAATGTAAAGCTTCGTGTGAAGTATAAAAGTTCACAGTTCTTAATCGTCTATTGTTATCCGAGTTAATTCCACAAGCGTCCATAAAAGCAAGTGCATCACTTATCTTATCTTCAATCTCTTTATATTTACCTTTGGTTTTATCTTTAATAAATCCTAAGTTCCATAAATGCACTTGTCTAAGATCTGCAAATCCCCCTTGAGAAAAAGCTCTTAACAAATTTAGTGTAGAGGCTGATTGTGAATATGCTCTGAATAATCTTTTTGCATCTGGAATTCTTGCTTTTTCAGTAAACTCCATTCCATTAATGTTGTCACCTAGATAACTTGGCAATTCTTTACCATCTTTTTTTTCAGTTGGAGCACTTCTTGGTTTTGAAAATTGTCCAGCTATTCTACCAACCTTTACAACGGGCACTGAGGCTGATGCTGTCAAAACTAAAGACATTTGTAAAAGAACTTTAAACGTATCTCTTATATTATCAGGATGAAATTCGGCAAAACTCTCTGCACAATCTCCACCTTGTAATAAAAAGGCTTTTCCCTCAGAAACCTCAGCTAAAGATTTTTTTAGGGACCTTGACTCTCCAGCAAAAACTAATGGAGGATATTTTTTAATTTTACTTAGAACTAGATCAAGTTCCTCTTTATCCTGATAAACTGGTAGATGTTTAGCAGGAAATTTTGTCCAACTATTTAAATTCCATTTTTTCATATTCAACCTGCGCTATATATAGAGTAATCGTAAAAAATATTCAACATAATATTGGCTCTATATCTACTAAAATGTTTCTACTTTGCTATTTAAAGAGATAAGTTTTAATTCAATCTTCAATTTTGGATATTTTTTTTTGAAAATTTTTTTTATTTTTTGAAAAGAATTTCTGTGAATTTTCGTCTCATTAATTCTGGTAAATTCTTTTTTTCTGTTAATTATTTTTGCAGCCCCACAATCTCGGTGATTGATTACAATTAATTTTTTAATATCGTGTAATTTTATAGAAGTATTAAAATTATCCCAAAAAGATTTTTGCCATTTTTTAAATTTATTAGCTGTAACGCCTATAGCAGAACCTGCAATTGTAAATGCACTATATTTTCCATTTAATTTTTTTTTTTTAAGGTAATTGTAAACTATGGGCTGAAAGCGTGGGTCCATACAAGATAGAACCATTGCTTGGTATTTTTTTTTCATTTCATTCGACTGTAACTGACTTAGCTAAGTTTCGAGGTTTATCAATATCACAATTTTTTAATAGCGCTACATGATATGCTAACAGTTGCAAAGGAATAGTTAACAATAGAGGCGATAGTAAGCTATCAACACGAGGTACTCTTAATCTAAATCTAATATTAGTGCTTAATAATCGTTTATTATTATCAGTTATAAAAAATATTTTTCCTCCTCTAGCTATAACTTCCTGCGTATTTGAAAGAGTTTTTTCATAATATTTATCTTTTGGAGCAATTACTATTACTGGTAAACCCTCTTCTATTAAAGCTAAAGGTCCATGTTTCATTTCCCCTGCCGGGTAACCTTCCGCATGTAAATAGGATAGTTCTTTTAATTTTAAAGCACCTTCTAGAGCTACTGGAAAAGAATTCCCTCTTCCTAAAAACATTGATCCTTTAGCATCTAAAAATTCTCTAGCCATTAATTGAATCTCACTTTCAAGTTTTAAAGTATTTTTAATTGAGTCAGGAAGTTTTTGTAAGTTCTCAACATTTATATCATAATTATTTTTATCAATGTCCTCTCTAACAATAGAAAGTTTAAGTGTGAGAATATATAAAACTATTAATTGACCTAAAAAAGCTTTTGTTGACGCTACACCGATTTCTGGACCAGCGTGAATAGGTAAAACCCAATCTGAATTTCTTGCAATTGTGCTTTCAACTACATTAACTATTGAGCAAGTTTTTGCTTTATTTTTTTTACAAATATCTAAAGCTGCAGCAGTGTCAGCAGTTTCGCCAGATTGAGAAACAAAAATATATAAGTTATTAGAATTAAATTTTAAATTTCTATATCGAAATTCTGAGGCTATATCTATTTCAACGTCAATTGATGTTAATTCTTCAAACCAATACTTAGCAACCAAGCATGAATGGTAAGCAGTACCACATCCAATTAATATTACCTTATTAATTTTTTTTGGATCTATCGGAAAGTTATAAATATTTATATCTTTTTTGATACTATCAGTATACTCACTAATGCATTTTTTTATTGTGCTTGATTGTTCAAAAATCTCTTTAGACATAAAGTTTTTATAATCACCTTTATCCGAAGTATTTTCATCGTCAGATACGGTATAAACTTTTTTATTTATTTTAGTTTGTTTTGAATCGTAAAAAGTCACATCACTTTGAGTTAGCATGCATACTTCTCCATCATCTAGGTAAGAAATTTTATTTGTCATGGATTTTAAAGCATAAGAATCTGAACCTAAGTAATTTTCTTCATTAGAATAACCCACAGCTAAAGGGCTACCTCTTCTTGCTCCTATAATAACATCTGAATGATTTCTAAATATGATACCAAGAGCAAAACTGCCTTTTAATTTTTTTAAAGTTTTAAATACTGAGTCTAACGGTTTTGAATCTTTTAAATATTGTGTGATTAAAATAGTTATTACTTCAGTATCTGTCTGTGATTTAAATTTAAATCCTTTATTTTCAAGATTTTTTTTTAATTCATCAGAATTTTCAATTATTCCATTATGAACAACGGATACTTCTTCTGAGGAATGTGGATGCGCATTTATAATATTAGGAATTCCGTGTGTAGCCCATCTAACATGTCCTATTCCGATGTTGCCGTTTGAAGGGTTTTTAAATAATATTTTTTCTAACTCCTCTACCCTTCCAGAACATTTTTTTTCTTCAATTAAATTATTATCTAAAGTTGCTATTCCAGCAGAGTCATAACCTCTGTATTCTAATTTTTTTAGAGAATTAATTATATTAATTGAAACAGGTTTATTACTTGCAATTCCAATAATTCCACACATTACTTTTTCTTTCTTTTATAATTATTAATTTCAACTTGCTTTGCTCTAGTTAGTGCTAAAGATTTTTTCTTTACATTTTTAGTAATTACTGAACCCGCGCCAACTATGCTATTTTTATCAATGCTTACTGGAGCCACAAGTGATGAATTAGATCCTATGAAAACATTTTCAGAAATTTTTGTTTTTGATTTTTTTATTCCATCATAGTTACATGTAATAGTACCAGCACCAATATTTGAATTTTTTCCAATATACGTATCACCAATATATGAAAGATGATTAACTTTTGAATTTTGATTTATATTTGACTTTTTAGTTTCAACAAAATTTCCAATTTTTGAATTATTTTTCAAAACTGTGCCTTCTCTTAATCTTGCATATGGACCAACAGAAACATTCTTCTCTATTTTAGTTCCCTCAATATGACTAAATGATTTTATATATGAATTATCTCCCACTTTTACTTTTGGACCAAAAACTACATAAGGTTCTACCGTAACATTATTCCCAAAAGTGGTATCTGCTGATAAAAAAATTGTTTCAGGTGCAATTAAATTAACACCGTTTGCTAAAGCCCTATTTCTTAAAACTTCTTGCGTTAAACGATATGAATTAGCTTTATCTAATTTTATATTTCTTTTCATTTAAAAATTCTTTACATTAGGAATGTAACTTAAATAAGTCACAAAATATTTCTTTTTAATACTTTTAAATATGAGTCAAATTTATACAATTTTATTCGATTTAGACGGAACAATAGTCAACACTGCGCCAGATTTAATGGCGGCTCATAATTACGTGATGAAAAAATTCGGTCATGCTGAAAAAAAATTATCAGATATAAAGTCTTTAGCCGGTAAAGGTGCGTGGGTAATGATGCAAAGATCTTTTAAAGAAGAAATAAAAGATGAAAAAATTAAAAAGGAAATGACTAAAGAGTTTATTGACTATTACGCAAAAAATATTGATCAACATAGTCAGCCACTAAAAGGATCAATTGAATTTTTTAATTGGGCTAAAAATAAAAATATTTCAATGTGTGTGTGTACAAACAAACAAGAAAAATTAGCTATAGATCTCTTAAAAAAATTAAATATTTATAAATATTTTGATTATGTCGCTGGTTGTGACACGTTTTCATTTAATAAACCTGATCCAAGACATTTGACCGATGTTGTTGGAATAATTGGTGGAGATTTAAAAAAAACATTAATGGTTGGAGATAGCGAGGTTGATGCCAATTCAGCTCATAATGCTAATTTACCATTTATATTAGTAAAAGATGGATATACAGAAAAGTCTGAAAAAGAAATTAAGCATGATGAGTTAATAACTGACTTTATTGGGTTTGATAAAATTATAGAGAAATATTTATGATAACTTTTGCTTTATTCTCAGCATTATCAGCTTTTTATTTTACTATGTTTTTTACACCTGGTCCTAATAACGCGATGCTTACAACTTCGGGCATGAAGTTCGGTTTTGTCAGAACATTGCCTCACTTAATAGGAATTCCTTTAGGTCATATTTTGCAAATAGGTTTAACTTGTTTTGGTCTGGCTAATTTATTTTTACTTTATCCTCAAATTCAATTTTATATGAAAATTTTATGTTTCATTTATTTAGTTTATTTGGGATGGAAAATGATTGGTTCATTCAGTATGGTTCAGAAAGAGACAGGTAGACCTTTAAGATTTTATGAAGCTTCCTTATTTCAATTTATTAATCCAAAAGCTTGGTCAATTGCTGTAACAGTTGCTTCAGGGTTTTTTCCCACTGAGGAAAATATTTTTATTGGGGTTGCATTTGTAACAATTACTGCTGCAGTGATATGTTTCCCAACCATTAGTTTATGGGCCTTATTTGGGAGTGGTTTAAGAAGATTTGTAACTGATATTAAAATAAAAAAAATAATTGAATATTTGTTAGCTGTTTTATTAGTTTTAACTGGTTTATTTATACTATTTAAATAATCTTTGATTTTTAGACCCTGCTCTAATATAAATCCCCTCGGATGCATTTTACTAAAAAAACAGTTTCAGAAAAACGTTCAGACTTTTCCAAAAAATTAAAATCAAAAAAATTATTGAGATTTCCTGGGGCATATAACCCTCTATGCGCAAAGCTAATAGCTGAAATAGGTTTTGATGGCGTCTACGTTTCTGGTGGTGTTATGTCAAATGATCTTGGTTTGCCAGATATTGGATTAACAACCTTAGATCAAGTAAGTCATCGAAGTAGCCAAATAGCTAGAGTTACCGACCTTCCAACAGTTGTTGATATAGATACAGGATTTGGAGATTGTAAAAAAACAATCGAAGTGTTTGAGAGCAAAGGTTTAGCTGGATGTCATTTAGAAGATCAAATATCTGAAAAAAGATGTGGCCACTTAGACAATAAAGAGTTGGTATCTACAGATGAAATGATAAAAAAAATTAAACAGTCAGTGAAAGCTAGGAAAGACGATAATTTCCTAATAATCGCAAGAACAGATGCTAATTCTGTGGAAGGATTAAATAAAACATTAGAGAGAATAAAAGCTTATGAGGAAGCTGGGGCTGATATGATTTTTCCTGAAGCAATGAAAGATGAAAGCGAATTTGAAAAAGTTAGAAAAGTTGCAAAAGGATATTTACTAGCTAACATGACTGAATTTGGAAAATCTAAATTATTAGATAAAAAACAGCTAGAAAATTTAGGTTATAATCTTGTAATTTATCCTGTCACCACACAAAGACTTGCAATGCAAAATGTAGAAATAGGTTTAAAATCAATATTTAATGACGGTCATCAAAATAACATTATAGACAAAATGCAGACTAGAAAAAGGTTGTACGAGTTAGTAGAATATGACAAGTACAATACACCTGATAAGAAAATAACCGATTTTTCTACAGAGGGACATGAATAATGAGTGAAGAAATAAAAAAAGGATTACTTGGTATTGTTGTTGATGAGACAACAATTTCACATGTAGTGCCTGAATTAAGTGCTCTTACATACAGAGGTTATACGGTTCAAGAACTTTGTGATAAATGTGATTTTGAAGAAGTGGCATACTTGGTTCTTCACGGGGAACTGCCAAATAAATCACAGCTGAGAAAATTTCTTAAAGAAGAGAGAAGTAATCGTAAACTTTCAAGCCAGATTTTAAAAGATATTAAAAAGATGCCAAAAAATGCTCATCCTATGGATGTGATTAGAACTTGTGTAAGTTTAATGGCATTAGAGGATAAAGATACTAAAGATAACTCTCCAAAAGCAAATATGAGAAAAGCCATGAGAATATTTGCTAAAACACCTACTGCTGTTGCTGCTTACTTTAGGTCCAGAAAAGGTAAAAGTGTGATTTCTCCAAGTAAAAATTTATCGTTCTCAGAAAACTTCTTTAAAATGATGTTTAATAAAGTACCTGATAAAGAAATTGTTAGAGCTTTTGATATCTCTCTTATTCTTTACGCAGAACATAGCTTTAATGTTTCTACTTTCACTGCGAGAACAATAACTAGTAGTTTGTCAGATATTCATGGAGCAATTACAGGAGCAATAGCGAGTTTAAAAGGTCCATTACATGGCGGTGCGAATGAAGCTGTAATGCACATGATGAAGGAAATCGGCAAACCTGAAAAAGCTCAAAAGTGGATTGATAGTGCACTGGCAAAGAAAAAAGTTGTTATGGGATTTGGTCATAGAGTTTATAGAACTGGAGACTCTCGTGTTCCAACGATGAAACATTACTTGTTTAAAGTTGCTAGAATGTTAAAAAAAGAAAAATATACAAAAATTTATGATATCTTAGCCAAGACTATGGTTGAAAAGAAAAAAATCCACCCAAATGTAGACTTTCCATGTGGTCCACTTTATTACATGATGGGGATAGATATTGATTTCTACACACCTATATTTGTGATGTCTCGAATTACAGGTTGGTCAGCACATATTATGGAACAGCACGCTTCTAATAAATTAATTAGACCATTATCTAAATACAGAGGTGCTGAGGTAAGAGAGGTAATGTTGTTGAACCAAAGATAAATGACTTTAACCAATTTACTTTTATTTTTAATTTTGATTACACTGGCTACATATACGTTTATGCCTTGGAAAGGTATAGATAAAGGTTCTTTGGTCAAAGTGGCATCTCAATGGTTTATGTGGTTTGCAATATTCGCGATCGTAATTTTTTTATCTACTCTATTTGGAATTGAAGTTTCTGGATAAATATTTTTTTCAAAAAACAAGAATTTTAGACGGAGGCATGGGCCAAGAACTCCTTAATCGAGGAGTTAAACCACATGGAACTTTATGGGGAGCCTCAGCTTTATATGTTCGAAAATACCATAAAACAGTTATCAAAACCCATTTAGATTTTATAAAAGCTGGAGCAGAAATTATAGTAACGAATAGTTTTGGAAGCAGAAAACGAAGGCTGATCGAAAATGGTTTAGTAAAAGAATATAAAAACCTGAACGTTCTAGCAGGGAAATTGGCTAAAAAGGCTGTGGCCAAGTCTAAGAAAAAAGTTTTGATTGCTGGAAGTCTGCCACCTCAGAATTTTACTTATTTTGCTGACCTTGGAAAAGATCTTAAGTTTATAAAAGAAAGTTTTAGATCTCAGGCAAAATATCTCAATCCATATGTGGATTTCTTTTATCTTGATGTAATGAGTAGTTGGAAAGAGTGTTTATTGGGTTTGAGTGCTATTAAAGAATACAAGAAAAAAATTTTAGTCGGTATACACATTAGGAGTAAAGGATTGTTACCCTCAGGAGAAAAATTTATAACTGTTGCGAAAAAAGTTCAAAAACATAAACCCATTGGAATTATGGCATCTTGTGTTTCTTTTGAGGATTTAAATGAAGTGATTAAAGACGCTAAAAAACTTAAAGTCCCTTTTGGCTTTAAAATTAATGCTTTTGAACATATTCCGCCAGGTTGGAAACCAGACTCTAATAATCCAAAAGTTCAGCTTGGAAAAAGAAAAGATCTTACTCCTAAAAAGTTTCTTGAAATTTGTAAAAAATTAAAGAGTAAAGGGGCAAAAATTATTGGAGGATGTTGTGAAATTACTCCAAAACATATTAAAAAATTAAAATCTTTAGTGTGATTTAATTATTTTTTGCGTAATTCTATCTAAAATAATTGCTAAAATAACAATTCCTGTTCCACCAATAACAGCTGAGCCAACATCAAGTCTTCCTAGGGCGATATATACAGTTAAACCTAGTCCTCCGGCACCTATAAGAGCTGCAATAACTACCATCGATAATGCAAGCATCAATGTTTGATTAACTCCTGCCATTATGGTCTTCAAAGACAAAGGAATTTCAATTTTAATTAGTATTAAAAATTTTGTAAGTCCTAAACTTGATCCTGCTTCTTTAAACCCTTTACCAACTTGCCTAATACCTAAATTTGTTAATCGAATTATTGGTGGTAAAGCAAATATAATGGTAGCAACTACGCCAGGAGTTAATCCAACCCCAAAAAGCATAACTACAGGGATTAAATAAACGAAACTTGGTATTGTTTGCATTATATCAAGTATTGGACGTAAAATAATTTCAAAAGTATTACTTCTTGAGGCAATGATGCCAAGAGGAATTCCTATTAACATACAAAATAAAACAGCAGTAAAAATCATTGCAAGCGTGGTCATGCTTTCTGACCATAGGTCAACAAGATCAATAAAAAGTAAACTTAAAAAAGAAAATATTGCGAATTTAATTCCATTTGTTCTGTAAGCAAAAATTACAAATATCAAAAGTATTATTGGAAAAGGAATAAAGTTAAAAAGTGAATCTAAGCTATTTAGAACAGTATCAATCGGGGCTGAGATTTTTTTAAAGAGTGGCCGTTGTTCAAATAGCCACTCTTTAATATTTCCCTCTATCCATTCACCTATTGGAATGTATATTTCGTAATCTGATGGGGCTAATTTTAAACTCATTAAAATTAACCTGAACCTTTACTTGATCCAACTATCAAACGTGCTTTGATTAGCTTTTATCCATTCAGCTGCGTGTTTCTTAATAGCTTTTTCGCTTTTCTCACCCTTGTTCATCTTCAAGTTCTGAGCAGCAATATCTCCAAGAGGAATAGAAGCTTTTTTTAGCATCTTTTCTACTTTTGGATTTGCTTTAAGAAAATCTACGTTAGCTGCTGGTCTAATATCATCAGCACCAAAACCTAAATTTACTTTAGACTTTGTAGCATTAGCGATCTTAGTTGGCTTTGTCTTACTGTAAGGAACTTCAATCCAAACTACATCTTTACCAAGTTTTAAAGCACCAACAGTCCAATTAGGTGTCCATGTATAAAATAGAATTGATTTTCCATTTTTATATTTAGACACTGCATCTGCCATTGAAGCCGAGTAGTCTGCTTTTACTGGATTGATAAAATCACCTAGTCCAAGTTCATCAAAGTGTTTTGTGATTTGTTTTTCACATCCCCAGCCTGGGGGGCAAGCAACCATGTCTGCTTTTCCATCTCCATTAGAGTCAAACTCTTTCGCATGTTTTTTGATATCCATTACGCTTTTGATACCAAATTTATCTGCTGATTTTTTATCAATTAAGTAACCTTGGGCTCCTCCACCTTTCATTACATAACCAACTGGTTTAACTTTTCCTTTAGACTCTGATATGTAACCATCATGAGTTCCGAACCAACCGTTCACCCACAAGTCAACATCACCTGATGTTGCAGCTACATAAAACACTTGAGGTTTCATTACAGTTGGGCCTGAAACTTTGTAACCCATTTTCTCAAGAGCTGCCTTATAGATCTCAGCCTGAAAATAACCTGTGTCCCAGTCTGCCTTACCCATTTTGATCTCATTGGCAAATACAGCACTACTAATAGTAAGAGCTGCAATTATTGATACTAAATGTTTTAAATATCTCATCTTCCCTCCTAAATTTTAAAAATTTTAACATGTAAAAAATTTTAATGTAACCGTAATACAACTAAAAAGTGAGATATGTCTTATATGCGCACAATCGTGCGCATATATTCTTATTTGCTAATTTATTTTAATTTATCCAGCTATTAAAAGTTTTTTGATTTGATTTAATCCATTCTTCAGCATGTTTCTTTATTGCTTTTTCACTTTTCTCACCCTTATTCATTTTTAAGTTCTGAGCAGCAATATCAGCTAAAGGTATAGATGCTTTTTTTAAAAACTTTTCTACTTTTGGATTAGCTTTTAAAAAATCGACATTTGCAGCTGGTCTAATATCGTTTACACCAAATCCCATATTAAGTTTTGACTTTGTTGCATTTGGTACACTAACCACTTTTGTTTCACTAAAAGGAGCTTCGATCCAAACTACATCTTCACCTAATTTTAAAGTGCCAACTGTCCAATTCGGAGTCCAAGTATAAAATAAAACAGATTTACCGTTTTTATATCTTGAAATTATATCTGCCATAGCAGCTGAGTAATCTGCTTTTATTGGATTAATAAATTCACCCAGACCAAGCTCTTCAAAATGTCTTGATATAATTTTTTCACAACCCCATCCTGGATGGCAAGCAACCATATCTGCTTTACCATCGCCATTTGAATCAAACTCTTTAGCGTGATTTTTTATATCCATTACAGATTTAATATTAAATTTGTCTGCAGTTTTTTTGTCGATTAAGTAACCTTGTAAGCCACCACTTTTTGCAACATAACCTACAGGTTTAACTTTACCCATAGCCTCTTTTACATAAGAGTCGTGATTTCCAAACCATCCGTTAACCCAAAGATCCATATCTCCTGCTGCTGCTGCAACATAAAATACCTGTGGTTTCATAACAGTTGGGCCAGTAACCTTATAACCCATTTTTTCTAGTGCTTTTTTATAAACTTCTGCTTGAAAATAACCAGTATCCCAATCAGCTTTACCCATTTTTATTTCTTTTGCGTTTATTGATAAACTTAATGTCGAAACAAAAACTATAGTTATTAAAGTTTTTAATAATTTCATAATTATCCTTCTGTTATTGTTATATTAAATTATAAAAAATTTTAATTAAAAGAGAGTATTGTCGCAGAAATATTTTTGAGGTGTTCTAATCCTTTTTACACTTTTTGCAAATACCAAAAAATTCTAGATTAAATCTTTTAAATTTCATTCCTTTTTTATGATTAAAACCTGATAAATATTTTGAAAGTTTGGTATCACTTATTTCATCTACCATTTCACAACTTTCACAAATCGAAAACGCAGTTGCTTTTGAAATTTCACAATCTGAACTTCTACATGCAACAAAAGCATTTTTACTTTCAATTTTATGAATTTTACCCATTTCAATCAGCTTATCTAAAGCTCGATAAATTTGTTGAGGTGCATTTATTCCTTTTTTTTGTACGTTGAATAAAATAGAGTAAGCTTTTAAAGGACCCTTTGCTTTTTCAATAATATCTAAAACAATTTGTTGATTTCTAGAAAGTGTTTGTGCTTGTGCCATAATATAATTTACCAATTAAACATTATTTTTTCAATTCGGAATATTTTTTAAACTTAATAAGTGAAAAACAAAAAAGTATTAAAGCTGCAGTTATGATTGAAGGTCCAGAAGGAGTGTTAAATTCTAAAGATGAAAACAATCCTATCATTACTGATAGAAGTCCTCCAACTATTGATAGGACAACCATTTGTTGAGGATTGTTTGAAATGTTCCTGGCCATTGCTGCAGGTATAATAAGCATTCCGGTTATTAACAATAGTCCCACAATTTTTATAGAAATTGCAATTATTGCAGCCATTAAAATTGTAAATATTGCATTTATCTTATCTGGTTTCATGCCCTCTGCTTCAGCTAAATCATAATTTACTGTTGAAGCGAATAATGGCTTCCAAATTAATTTTAGTACTAAAAGAATTAATGCACCTCCAATCCAAATAAACATTAAATCAATTTCATTAACAGCAAGTATATCTCCGAATAATAATCCCATTACATCAAATCTGATTGATGTTAAAAAACCTAAAATAACAAAACCTACTGCTAATGAGGCGTGCGCAAGTAAGCCAAGTAATGCATCGTTTGGTAATTTTGTTTTTTTTTGTAATTTTAGAAGAATGACTGCCAGTGCTGCAGATATTAAGAAAACTGCAAAGGCAATATTAATATCGAAAAAAACTGCCATAGTCACACCTAATAAAGCTGAGTGAGCTAAAGTTCCTGCAAAGAAAGAAAATCTTCGCCAAATAATGAAACAACCAAAAGGTCCTGTTATCAAAGCGATACCAATTCCTGCAAATAAAGCTCTTATAAAAAAATCATCAAACATGATTATTGCTTTCGGTTTATTGTTCCATCTTGCGAATGAGTATGATCGTGTTTATGCTCATATAGAGTAAGGACCTTTGATGCACGGTCTCCAAATAATTCTTTATACTTTTCGTCTTGAGCAACAATATGTGGTTTACCAGAACAACACACGTGTCCATTTAGACAGATTACATGATCAGTGGCTGACATTACCATATGTAAATCGTGGGAAATTAAAAGTATTCCACAACTGAGATCTTCTGAAATTTTCTTGATCAATTCATAAATAGCTACTTCTCCTTTAAAGTCTACGCCCTGAACAGGTTCATCTAAAACTAAAAGCTCAGGTTTCTTTGCAATAGCTCTTGCAATTAAAACTCTTTGAAACTCGCCACCTGAGAGGTTACTTAAACTCTTCTGCTTTAAATGTTCAACGCCTGTTAAATTTAGGGCATCACTAATTTGCTCGTGGTTTAAATCTTTGGTTAAAAACATGAAATCGATTACTCTTATTGGTAAAGTCCAATCGATTGATATTTTTTGAGGCACATAACCGATCTTATTAGTAAATTTTTTTACATTACCCATAATATTTTTGTGAATTCCTAAAGCTATTTTTGCTGTTGTAGATTTTCCTGATCCGTTTGGACCAATTAAAGTGACGATCTCCCCTTCTCGGACTTCAAAAGAAACTCCCTCTACTAATATTTTAGAGTTTATAGAGAGACCAGCTTTTTCAACTTGAAGGAGAGTCTTTTTATTTTCATTTTTCATAAATTAAACCTTGACGGTTAAAATGTTATATTATAACAAATGTTACATTATAACAATCTTATGTTAAACAAAATTTCAAAGCTTACAATAACTATATTTTTAATCTTTGGGCTTAAGTCTTCTGTGAACGCGGATGTAAATGTAGTCACATCAATAAAACCTATTCATTCTTTAGCTAGTTACGTAATGGATGGTGTAGGTAAACCTGATGTAATTGTTGACGGCTATAATTCACCACATGGATTTAGCCTTAAACCGTCACATGCAAAAATGATTGAAAAAGCAGATCTAATAATTTGGGTTGGTGAAGATTTAGAGGCTTTCCTAGAAAAACCATTAAATACAATTGCTAAGAAAGCTGTAAATATTGAAATAATGAATTTAAATGGAGTTAAAAAACTTAAGTTTAGAGAAAAAAATATATTTGAAGGTCATGATGATCATGGACACGGTCATAAAGAGAAAAAACATGATGATCACGGACACGGCCATAAAGAAAAGAAACACGATGATCATGGTCATAAAAAAGCTAAACATGATGATCACGGGCATGAGGGACATGCTCACGGTGAACACGATCCACATGTTTGGTTAGATCCAATGAATGCTAAGGTGATTGTTAAAGAAATTGAAAAACAATTAATTAAATTAGATCCTGAAAACAGCTCAAAATATAAAGCTAATTCTAAAAAAGCTCAGTCTGAATTAGATAATTTAACAAAAAATATTAAAAGTGATCTAAAAGGAAATCTTAGATTTGTGGTTTTCCATGATGCTTATCAATATTTTGAAAACAGATTTGGTATTAAAGTTCTTGGAGCTTTAACAGTAAATCCAGATGTTTTGCCTGGAGCTGAACAATTATCTGAAATAAGAGAGGTAATAGAACATGAGAAAGTAAATTGCCTTTTTTCAGAACCTCAATTCAACCCAGCTATTATAAAATCTATAGCAAAAGACACTAAAATTAAAACTGCTGTTTTAGATCCCCTTGGTGCAACTTTAGATAAAGGCAAAGGTATGTACTCAGAACTTTTACAGAGTATGTACGCTTCATTTAAAGGTTGTTAGGAAATTTATCTTTCAATAACTAAAGTATCTTTAGAGCCACCACCTTGAGAACTGTTCACGATAGTGCTTCCTTTTTTAAGAGCTACTCTAGTAAGTCCACCTGTTGTAACCCAAGATTTTTTACCAGTTAAGACAAACGGTCTGAGATCTAAATGTCTTGGTTCAATTCCTTCTTCTGATATTGTTGGCGTAGTAGACAAAATTTCTAATGGTTGAGCAATATAATCACTTGGTTTAGATTTAATTTTATCAATCATATTTTCTCTCTCTTCCTTTGAGGCTTTAGGACCAATCAATATTCCATTACCGCCTGATCCATTTGTAGGTTTTACGACAAGTTTAGAAATATTTTCGATAACATGATCTTTATGAATTTTTTTTCTACACAAATAAGTTTGGACTTGTTTTAGTTTTGGTTCCTCATCTAAATAAAATTTAATCATTTTATCAACATATGAGTATATAGCTTTATCATCTGCTATTCCTGTCCCAGGTGCATTTACAATACCAACATTACCTTTACGCCAACATTTAAATAAACCGGGTACTCCTAGTAAAGAATGTTTATAAAAAACTTTTGGATCTAAGAAGTTGTCATCAATTCTTCTATAAATACAATCAACTTTCATAGGACCTGTTACAGTTTTCATATAAACAAAGTCTTTTTCAACGAATAAATCTTTTCCCTCTACAAGAGCGATCCCCATTTGTTCAGCTAAAAATCTATGTTCGAAATAAGCCGAGTTATATCTACCTGGTGTTAGCACACACATATGTGGGTTTCTTGTTTTTCTAGGGACACATTCAAGCATGCAGTGATATAATTTATTTGGATATTGATGAACTGAAGCAACTTTATACTTTGTAAATAATTCTGGAAAAACATCTCTCATCACCATTCGATTTTCAAGCATATAAGAAACTCCTGAAGGAACACGTAAGTTATCTTCTAGAACCATGAACTCACCATTGATATTTCTTATTAAATCAATTCCTGAAATATTGGACCAAGCTTTATATTTTGGTGAGAAACCATAACATTCTCTTAAATAAAATGGTGAATTGAAAACCAATTCTTCAGGAATAATATTATCTTTAAAAATTTTTCTGTCGTTGTAAACATCGTCTATAAAAAGGTTAAGAGCTTTTACCCTTTGAAGTAATCCCTTTGAAACTTTAGCCCAATCTTTTTTTAGAATAATTCTAGGAATAATATCTAAAGGCCACTTTTTTTCTTGGAGTTTTTTCCCAGAAGAATAAACTCGAAAATTTATTCCCCTTGCATTTATTGTGCTTGCACAGTTCTTTTCAATTTCATTTAACTTCTTGATACCATGTCTCTCCAAAATGTGAGAGATAATAACAGCTTGCCTACGCAACTTATGGTCAGAGTTTAAGTACTCGTCATAAGTTTTTTTAGAGTCGTATTTCTTCCACAAATTAACCATGTAACAATTCTTTATAGTTTAATGCCTTTATCAAATGCACAAATTCGATAATAGCTATGATAATTATGAATTGAATATTTACTATTTTTTAAATAAGAATTCACCATGACATATTGTATTGGTATTAAGACTAATGAAGGTGTTGTCTTGGCTTCTGACTCCAGAACAAATGCTGGTTTAGATAATGTAAACATTTATTCTAAAATGCTTACTTACGATGTAGGTGACAGAACAGTTGTGATTGTTACTTCAGGAAATTTGGCAACATCTCAGGCAGTTTTTAAGTCCATTGAAAAAGATATTAAAGAAAATTCTGCTTTAAATCTTAATAAATGTAAAGATTTTGAGCAAATAGCTTCATATATAGGCAAACTTACGATTAAACATTCATCTCCAGACGGAGTGAACACAGACAGCCTTGTTTTAGGAGCTACATTTATTATTGGAGGGCAAATAAGAGGTCAAGACTTAGAATTGTACTTAGTTTATCCTCAAGGAAATTATATAAGACCAGCTGATAGTAAACCTTACTTGGTAATTGGTGAAGTAAAGTATGGTAAACCCATACTCGATAGAGTTATAACTCCTAATGTTTCAATAGGAGATGCATCTAGATGTGCATTAATATCTATGGACTCTACTCTTAAAAGTGATTTAACAGTAGGCCCGCCAATTGATATTGCTGTCTATAAAAAAGATCAAACAAAATTATCTTATCTTAAATGTTTAAATACATCTGATGAGGATTACAAAAAAATTTGTAATAAATGGTCTGATAAAGTTCTTCAGGTGTTTGATACTTTTCCTAAATTTGATTGGGAAAAATAATCTTTAAGCAAAAACCTCGCCCCATGTACCTTTTGTAGAAGCTTTAGAATATTCTGTAGCTCTACCTTCAAAGAAGTTCATGTGTTCAACACCGTTTAACATAGTGTCTAACCAAGTTAATGGATTCTTCTTAACATCATATATTGGATTTAAGCCAAGCTGCTCTAATCTTCTGTTTCCAATAAATCTAATATACTGTTTAACTTCTTCTGCAGATAAACCGTTTAATGGACCCATTTGGAAAGCTAAATCGATGAAAGCGTCTTCATGATGCACGATTGTTTTACACGCATCATAAATTTCATTTTTTAATTTATCATTCCAGATTTGTGGTTCTTCTTTGATAAAATCTTTAAACAATCTGATCATAGAATTGCAGTGAAGAGTTTCATCTCTAACTGACCAGGTTACGATCTGCCCCATTCCCTTCATCTTGTTAAATCTTGGGAAGTTTAAAAGAATTGCAAAACTTGCAAATAACTGAAGCCCTTCTGTAAATGCAGAGAATACTGCCATAGTCATAGCTATATTGTGTTTTGATTTAACATCAAAGCCTTGCATATAGTCATACTTATCTTTCATTTCTTTGTACTTCATGAAAGCAGAGTATTCTGTTTCTGGCATTCCAATTGTATCTAACAAGTGAGAGTATGCAGCAATATGGACTGTTTCCATTGCAGCAAACGCTGTCATCATCATCAAAACTTCTGTTGGTTTAAATACAGTTGTGTAATGTCTTAAATAACAGTTGTTAACCTCAACATCAGCTTGAGTAAAAAATCTGAAAATATGAGTTAATAAATTCTTTTCTTCAACAGTAAGATTTTTTTGCCAATCTCTTACATCGTCTCCTAGTGGTACTTCTTCTGGTAACCAGTGAATTCTTTGTTGAGTTAACCAAGCATCATAACACCATGGATATCTAAATGGTTTATAAACTGGGTTTTCTACTAATAGCCCCATTTTACTTGGTTGAATTATTTCTGGTTTAATTTTTTTTGCTACTGACATGATAAACACTCCTCATAGTTATTTGACTCATTATTTGATTTTTGTCCGCTAGAATAAACGTTTTTAGTTACATCAGTCTGTGATGCGTTGTTTACATTCTCGGCTCTTTGGATTGATTTAGATCTGCAGTAATAAAGACTTTTTAATCCTTTTTTCCAGGCTTGGAAATGAAGATCGTGCAAGTCTTTCTTGTGTATATCTGCAGGTATAAATATATTTACTGATTGGGCTTGTGAAATGTGAGGAGTTCTATCTGCTCCTAATTCCACTACCCATCTTTGATCTATTTCAAATGCTGTTTTGAAAGTATCTTTTTCTTCAGCAGTTAAAAAATCTAAATGAGATACCGAACCTTGGTTGGTCGTAATACTAGACCAAACTTCATCAGTATCTTTTTTATATTTTTGAAGAAGTTTTTTAAGATATTTATTTCTTACATTAAACGATCCTGATAAAGTTTTATGCGTATAACTGTTCGCAGCGATAGGTTCAATTCCTGGTGATGAACCACCACAAATAATTGATATTGAAGCAGTTGGGGCAATCGCTGTTTTGTTAGAAAATCTTTCTTTTATTCCATATTCTGCTGCGTCAGGACAAGCTCCTCTTTCTTCTGCCAAACTAACTGAAGCTGCATCAACTTTTTCTTGAATATTTTTAAATATTTTTTTATTCCAAACTTTGCTCATTACCGAACCAAAAGGAATATTTTTTTGTTGGAAGTAAGAATGTAAACCCATAACACCTAGACCAACACTCCTTTCTCTCATCGCAGAATATTTCGCGTGAGCAAATTCATCAGGCGCTCTATTGATAAAGTCAGTCATTACATTGTCTAAAAATCTCATCACATCTTCAACAAACTGGGGATCTTCACTCCAATGATCGTAAGTATCTAAATTTAAGGATGACAAACAACAAACGGCTGTTCTTTGATTCCCCTCGTTATCTTGACCAGTAGGTAAAGTAATTTCGCTACAAAGATTTGAAGTCTTAACTTTTAAACCTGCTAACTTATGGTGTTGTGGAATTTGCCTATTAACAGTATCAATAAAAACAATATAAGGTTCACCTGTTTCTATTCTTGCGGTTAACAATCTAATCCATAAATTCCTTGCAGGTATAGTTGACTGAACTGTACCGTCATAAGGGCTTCTTAAAGCCCACTGACCACCTGTCTCAACAGCTCTCATAAATTCATCTGTAACCAACACGCCGTGATGTAAGTTTAAAGATCTTCTGTTAACGTCTCCACCTGTCGGTCTTCTCATTTCAATAAATTCTTCAATTTCAGGATGGTCAATTTGTAAGTAACAAGCTGCTGATCCTCTTCTTAATGATCCTTGGCTAATAGCTAAAGTCAAAGAGTCCATAACTTTAATAAATGGAATTATTCCAGATGTTTTTCCAACTTTACCAATCTTTTCACCAATAGATCTTAGGTTACCCCAATAACTTCCAATACCACCTCCTCTTGCGGCAAGCCATACGTTTTCTTCCCAAAGATTTGTAATACCTTCTAAACTATCGTTAGCTTCATTTAAAAAACATGATATTGGAAGACCTCTTTCTGTGCCGCCATTTGATAAAACTGGCGTCGCTGGCATAAACCATAAGTTGCTTATGTAGTTATAAATTCTTTGTGCATGCAAATTATCATCGGCGTAAACACTAGCTACTCTTGCGAATAAATCTTGAAAGCTCTCATTTTGACCTAGATAACGATCAGTAAGAGTTGCTTTTCCAAAATCTGTTAAGTTTGCATCTCTTGATCTATCGATCTTAATTGTAATTCCTCTCTCATTTTGAAACAGCTCCGTTTCCCCTGATAAAGAGAATAAATCTGGTTTTTTAGGACCATTATTTCTTTGGTCATTTTGGTGCTTCTGGCTTATAGTGCCGACAGCTTTCTCTATTGCCAATGATACGTTTTTATTCATATTTCGCCTATTTTACCTTGGTTTATTAACAAAACAACTACATGTTGTGTTACAATTATGTTAATATACCATATAGTATTGAAATCAATAGAACATTATAAGAACATTTAAAAAATTTTGCAAGTGGAAAGTTTTGTTAATAAACATTTAATAACAAAATCGCTTATTCTTTAGTATTTATAACTAATGAAAATCAATCCAAACGGTTTTAGAGAGTATGATGCTAGATGGCTTTTTGAAAAAGACATCGATTTAGAGGGAATCACTGATTTAGGAAAAGGATTAGGTACTCAAATAATTAATCATACAAAAAAAACAAATCCAAGAGTGATTGTAGGTCATGATTACAGGTCCTACAGTGAAGCTATAAAAAAAGCTTTAATCAACGGCCTAACTTCATCAGGCTGTCATGTAGAAGATATAGGCTTATCACTATCCCCCACTGTTTACTTCGCACAATTTAATTTAAATTCTGATGCCATAGCAATGGTTACGGCTAGTCATAATGAAAATGGTTGGACTGGAGTAAAGATGGGTATCAAAAAAGGATTAACTCATGCTCCTGAGGAAATGAGCGAATTAAAAGAAATCACTTTAAATAAAAAATTTATTAATGGAAAAGGTTCATTTAAAAAAATAAATAATTTTAAGAATGTATATTCTAAGGATTTAATTGAAAAAAATAAGATCAATAAAAAAATTAAAGCGGTCGTTGCTTGTGGTAACGGAACAGCAGGAGTCTTTGCGCCTGAAATTTTAAAAGGTATTGGTTGTGATGTAATAGAACTAGATTGTAAATTAGACTGGTCCTTTCCAAAATACAATCCCAATCCTGAAGATCTTGAAATGCTTCATGCTATATCAAAGGCAGTAAAAGAAAATAATGCTGATGTTGGATTTGGTTTTGACGGAGATGGTGATAGATGTGGAGTCATTGATGATAAAGGTAATGAAATATACTCTGATAAAATAGGATTATTAATTGCTAGAAACTTAGCATCTAAACATCAAAACTCAAAATTCGTTGTGGATGTAAAATCAACAGGTCTTTATGCTAAAGACAAAGTTCTTTTAGGAAATAATTGTAAGACCATTTACTGGAAGACTGGACACTCACATATTAAAAGAAAGGTTAATCTTGAAAAAGCTTTAGCAGGATTTGAAAAAAGTGGCCATTTCTTTTTTAACCAACCTTTAGGGTTTGGTTATGATGATGGAATAAATTCAGCAATACAAGTTTGTCATTTGTTAGTTAATCAAAATAGAAAAATGAGCGAAATCATAAATGAATTACCCAAAACTTATCAATCTCCAACCATGGCTCCGTTCTGTAAAGATGAGGAAAAGTATAAAGTAGTAGAAGAAATGGTAAAAAAAGTTGAAGATCTAAAAAAACAAAATATAAAAATAGATGGTCAGTCAATCACAGAAATTTTAACGGTTAATGGAGTTAGATTCTCTTTAACAGATGGATCTTGGGGTTTAATTAGAGCCTCATCTAACAAACCCTCTCTTGTTGTTGTCACTGAAAGCCCTACTTCAAATAACAGAAAAAAAATAATTTTTGATTTTATAGATAGCTTATTAAAAAATACTGGGAAAATTGGTGAATATGATCAAAAAATTTAAAATAACATATGAAAAAAAATACCTTTTTACATTTTTCATTAAATAATAAATTATTCTATAAAATATATCTATATTACAATCTCTACATTAGGAATTTTAAATACCTATTCAAAGAAAATTATTCTCAAGTAGATGAAGATATTTTTATAAAAAATTATTTTTCAAAGAAAAAAGGCTTTTATATTGATATTGGTTGTTATCACCCATTTAGAAATAATAATACATATCTTCTGTATAAAGAAGGCTGGACAGGTCTTAATATTGATCTAAATAAAATATCCATTGATCTTTTTGATATTCTTAGGCCTAGAGATTTAAATATTTGTGCTGCTATTTCACATAAAAAAGAATTAATGAATTGCTATATTCCAAACAATGATCCTATTTCTCCCGAAATAACAATCAGTAAAAATTTTTCAAAAAAAATAAGTAAACGTCACGGAAGTTCGTATAGGTCCTATAGGATCAAAAGTGTTACATGGCCAGATATAGAAAAAAAATATAAATCAAAAATAAAAAAAAAAGTAGATATTTTGAAGATAGATGTAGAAGGTTTAGATTACAAAATACTAAAATCTATTAATTTAAATAAAATAAATCCCCATCTTATAATGGTTGAAGCCCCACACTTTGAAAAAATTGAAACAAAAAAAATAGCTAATTATTTAAAGAGAAAACGTTATAAAATTATTTATAATAATACTTTGAACATAATTTTTAAAAAAAATAAATTATAAGTTAAAGTATTCGTATAAAAATTTTGTTCCTATAATAATTAAAAATAATCCAAAATATTTTGTCATTTTTTTTTTATTAATTCTATGGCTTGCTTTAGCTCCTAGCCTTGCCATAAATGCTGTTATTGGAAAAAAAATTAAAAATGCCGGGATATTCAAAAATCCAATACTTAAAGGTAGGTTTGCTTGCAGATAGTTTCCTGAAAAAAGAAAACCTATTGTGCCAAATAAAGCTATTATAAAACCAATTGCAGCTGCGCTACCTATTGCTTTATTAATCGGATAACCAAAAAACTTCAAAATTGGAACATTCATTACTGCTCCACCAATTCCCATTGGAGCTGAAACAAAACCAGTAATTATTCCCGAAATAATTTTAGCAGGTAAACCCATCCTTATTGAGATGTCAGTCTCTTTTTCTTTTAAAAATAATAAATAAAAAGCAAGAATATAAACAACAATTGTAAAAAATAATATCAATGGTTTTGTTTTTAAACCTGCAGCTAAAATGGTTCCAAGTATTACTCCAATAATTACAAATACTCCGTAACCTTTTACTACACTAAAATCGACTGCATTATGTTGATGGTGTGTTAAGACTGAAACAATTGAAGTTGGGATGATAATTCCAAATGAAGTTCCTACTGCTAAGTGCATTAAATATTCAGGCTCTATTCCTGCTGCACCAAAAATATAAAATAAAATTGGTACAGTGATTAACCCTCCCCCAATACCAAATAAACCTGCAGCAAATCCAGCAGGGATCGCAGTGATGACCATTATTAAAATTAAATAAAGTGTTTCAGGCTGAAAGATAATGTCCAAAATTATCTCTCTAAAGAAACAGGATTTGTTTTTCTTACCTGGTCCATTATATGATTTACTTTTTGAAGATCAGCATCTCTGACGCACATATTTTTAGAGAGATATTGTTTCCATGTTCTTGAACCATTTTGTCCATGAAATAATCCAACTGTGTGTCTCATAATGTGATTTAATTGGACACCTTTAGCTGTTTCTTCTTGAATGTAGGGAATTAATTTTTCCATAACTTCACTTCTTGAAGGTACATTTTCATTATTAAAAATTTCTCTTTCTATATCAGCTAAAAAATATGGTGAATGATATATTGCTCTTCCTATCATAGCTCCATCAACTTTTAACAAATGATCTTTAATATCTTCTGTAGTTTTAATCCCACCATTAATAATTATTTCATCATCTTTAAAATGCTCTTTGAGTTTATAAACAAATTCATATTTAAGCGGGGGTATATTTAAATTTTCTTTAGGGCTTAATTTTTTAAGTAAAGCTTTTCTTGCATGGATAATAAATTTTTTTGATCCGGCATCTTTAGTGGTTTGAATAAAAGATTTCAAAAATTCAAAATTTTCCACATCATTGTAACCAATTCTTGTTTTAATTGTTACAGGAAGCTTTGTTGCTTTAGTCATGGCTTCAATACATTTGGCTACAAGATCAGGTTCTTGCATTAAACACGCACCAAATTTATTTTTTTGAACTTTTTTACTTGGACAACCTAGATTTAAATTAATTTCTTTATAACCATAATTTTCTGAAATTTTACAAGCCTCAGCAAGTTCATTAGGATTGGAGCCTCCAATTTGTAAAGTAACGGGATTAGAAATTTTTTTAAATGATAATAATTTATCTCTATCCCCTCTTATAATTGCATTTGCGACAATCATTTCTGAATATAAATGAATGTTCTTGCTTATAAGACTTAGAAAATATATTTCGTGTTTATCAGTGCAATCCATCATTGGTGCAACTGAAACAGTTTTATTCATAACTTACTCTGATTTATTTTCTTCTACAGGAGCTTCTTCACTTAATTCAAGAGGAGCTTCTTCAGTATCTAGATTTTCTTCTTTAATTTCAGGCTGTTCTGCTTTTAATTCTGATAGTGCTTCATCAGCTAAACTTGGTTTTTTTACTTCTGGAATTCTTCTTGTTCTTTTTGATGGAAGAATAGCTACGCCGCTTTTAGAAACTTGACCTTTGTATAAATTTTCAAACTCATCATTAGTTTCTTCCTCTATTTCCTCTTGTTGTTCAATTTCGTCTGGTTCTTTTCTAAGTCTTTTAATAGCATTTGCCTCAACTTCTTTTATATCAATTTTTCCATCACCTATTTCTCTTAATGAAATAATTGTTCTTTTATCGTTATCTTCATCGACAAGCATTGGAGATCCGGCGTTTAGTTGGACTGTTCGCTCTTTAGCTAAAAGCACCAAATCATATTGGTTATCAACTTTTTCTAAACAGTCTTCTACGGTTATTCTCGCCATGATGACTGTTATTTATTCAATTGGGTTTAATAAATCAAGCTTAATTTGTCAGCCTTTCGGGTTCTATTGTTTTCCTGATTAAAATTAATAAAGCCAATGAAATAACAACGTAAGCAGCCCCCACAAAAGCAATATTTTCAATAGTAAATCCATTATCAATCAAAAGACCAAATACTGCGGTACCAAAGGCAGTAGAGAAAACCATAAATGCAGTAGTTAAAGCTTTTATACTTCCAATATATTTTACTCCATATATCTCTGCCCAAGTAGAGGATCCCAAAATATTTGCTAAGCCATTAGAAACTCCAATTAATCCTAGAAAAATATAAGCGAATATTTCATGATTAAAATAAAACAAAGTAATCATGGCAAAAAGCAATGGTATATTCATGTATAAAATAAGTTTTCGTCCTGTAAATTTATCTACCAAAAATCCTGAAATAAATAGTGTTGCTATAGATGTTATTGAATAAACCATAAATGCCTTTGGTATCGTATAAATAGCCCATGTTTTTGAGTCAGATATAAAAGATTGATAAACAAAAACACCAGTTGCAATCCAAGGCATCGCAAGCATATTTAAAGACACTATATAAAATCTATAATCTCTTAAAACATCTCTTCTTCTCCAGCTTTTTATTTTAATTTTATTTTTAAGATTAGGATCTACTTCTCTAGAATCTAGATTTATAGATTTAATTGTATTCAAAATTACAAAAGGTAAAAATAAAATAATTAATATTGCAATTCCTTGCCAGACAGTTCTCCAAGAATAAATGATAAAAAAATAAGTTATGAGTACAGGTAAAATAAATTCTGCAGTAGATAAACCAAACCAAATTGTACTTAAGGCTTTTCCTCTTGATCTTTCAAAAAATCTTGAAATTGTTGTTGTTGAAGTATGACTCATTAAACCTTGTCCAGAAAATCTCATTAAAAAAATTCCGATTGCTAAAAAGTAAATACTATTGATGAATGAAAAAAATAAAGAAGAAACGAATAACAACATAACTACAAATAATGAATAATGTAAAATTTTATAATCATCTATTTTTTTTCCAACCCAAATAAGAAGTAAACTTGAAAAAATAGTTGCACTTGCATAGATGCTACCAAATTGACCGTGGGTAATATCAAGTTCATTTCTTATCGGTGCGTTAAACAATCCCAAAAAAAAACTCTGTCCAAAACTGGAAAAAAATGTAAATATAAATCCAAATATAATTACTTTTTTATTTAAGGTGAGGTTAATCATTAATGAATTGTAAAGTTTCTTTCATAGGTCTGGGTGTTATGGGTTATCCTATGGCTGGTTATATATCAAAAGCTGGTCACAATGTAACCGTTTTTAATCGTACTAAAGCTAAAGCTGAAAAGTGGGCTAAGGAATATAAAGGTAATGTTGCAGATACTCCAATGGATGCAGCGAAAGATAGTGACTTTATTTTTACATGTGTTGGAAACGACAATGATTTAAGAGAAGTTACTTTAGGTGATAAAGGGTTATTCAAAACGGCAAAAAAAGGTTCAGTCTATATCGATAATACAACTGCTTCAGCCAATATCGCAAGAGAATTATATAAAGAGGCAAAAGCAAAAGGTTTTCATTTCTTAGATGCTCCAATTTCGGGTGGCCAAGCTGGAGCTGAAGGGGGAATTTTAACTGTGATGGTTGGAGGAGACGATGCTCCATTTAAAAAAGCTGAACCGGTTATTGATTGTTATAGTAAAAAAATAAAATTGTTAGGGCCGTCTGGAAGCGGTCAGTTAACTAAGATGGTTAATCAGATCTGTATTGCAGGACTTGTACAAGGATTATCAGAAGCAATTAACTTTGGAATGAATGCAGGATTAGATATGCATGATGTTATAGAAGTTATTTCAAAAGGTGCGGCTCAATCTTGGCAAATGGATAACAGACATAAAACAATGATTGAAGGCAAATTCGATTATGGCTTTGCAGTCGATTGGATGAGAAAAGACTTAAAAATTGCAATGGATGAAGCTAAGAAAAATAATTCACCCTTACCTATCACAAAAATAATTGACGAATATTACGCTGAAGTACAAAAAATGGGTGGTCAGCGATGGGATACTTCAAGTTTAATTAAAAGATTTAGAAAATAAATCGTGTCACAAGAAGTTATTAGCTACTACGAGGATTTCAACGAGATTGAAAAAAAAATTTGGGATCTTTTAACTAATGCCGTGACCGATCGATCTTCTGAGTTTAGAACGCCTGTTTTTATTTGTGGTAATGACAAAGATTTAGATGGGAGAGTTGTAGTGCTGAGAAAAGCTGATCAAAAAAATAGTCTTGTTCAGTATCATAGCGATATCAGGTCCTCAAAAATAGATAAAATAAAAAAAAATCCGAACTGCTCCATTTTGTTTTACGGTAAACAAGAGAAGATTCAGCTGAGACTAAAGACAGAATGTAAAATTCACTTTAACGATAATGTTACAAAAGAGTCTTGGAATAAAACTGCTCATATCAGTAGAAAATGTTACCTTGTTACCAATGGTCCAGGAACAGAGTCTGATAAACCCACTTCTGGCTTAAATAAAAAATTCGATAGTTTTGATTATACTAAAGAGGAAAGTGAAAAAGGATATAAAAACTTTTGTGTCATCAGATGTAAAGTTAAAAGTATTGAATGGTTATATTTAGCTGCTAAAGGACATCGTAGAGCTTTTTTTGACTTAGAAAAAAATAAAAAAAATTGGTTAGTTCCATAATACTAATTCCAATTTTTTACCCACTCAGATAGTGATTTTGCCACTTCGTGATTTCCTTGAATAGATAAATGTCCATCAACTGGAAAATGTGACTCTTCAATTGCACTTAATGAGTCTAAATCAGGAAAAGAACAATCTATGTTATTTTTATTACAGATTTTTATTAAAGAATTTATAAAGCTAGAATTGTAAGAATTTAATCTATTAGATACAACTTCAGCTCTTTGAGGAAGAATAAATATTTTTAATTTTGATTTTAAATTATTATCTAAAATTTTTAAAGACTCGTCCAAATAATTAGTTGCTTTGATCCACTCTTCTGGAAGATTTTTAAGTAAATATCCTGAGTAAGGTTTTCTTGAGAGATAAGTCTTTAAATAAATTTTATCATTAGAAATTAAATTGTGTAAAATAAAGCGTGAGGATGCTGTAGATAGTAAATAATTCTTGATCGATTTAAAAGTTTCCATTTTATTTTTTTTATTTTCAATTATTTTTTTTGTTTTATCTTTGTCTTTAGTTTTTGAAAAATAGGAGCCATCTACTAGGTCAAAAAAATCATTGGGAGTTATACCATAAATGATATAATCATAACTTCTATATTCTAATGTTTTAAGTTTATTTAGGACATTATGAAGTTGTTCAGCAGGCGTTCCATAATTATGAATTTCATATGGACTATTTAAGATTTTTTTAAACGCATAAAAATTATAATTATCTTCAATAGGAACCATCGCTCCAAAAGTAAAACTATCGCCAATAAAAGCTATTTTTTTTTGGTTTGGTACCTGATTTGGTTGATCTCTCCTACCCTTAGAGTTAATTTCATAGGTCACAAATTTTTTTTGCTCCCAATGTTTTATGATATTTTTACAATTAGGTGTATAAAAACTGAAGTCCTTTTCATTATCGTAAATTCTTTTACACGTATTTACCTTGGAGATACTTCTATAATCTAAAACATATTTAAAAAATAACTCTGTGGCTAAAAGTATTAAAAATATGTTAATTATAATTATTAAATTTTTCAAACTAAAATTAAAAAACTATTTTTTATATTTTTTAAAATTTTCAACATAGTCTCTAGCATTTTCTTTAATGTATGCTATTTCTTCATCTGTAACTTGTCTAACAACTTTACCAGGACTTCCTAGAACTAAAGATCTTTCAGGTATAACTTTATTTTCTGTGACAAGCGCATTTGCTCCGATGATACAATTTTTACCAATTTTTGTTTTATTAAGAATCGTCGAACCTATTCCAATTAAACAGTCATCCGCAATTTCACAACCATGCAGCATAACCATGTGGCCCACCGTAACTCCACTGCCAACTATTGTTGGACAGCCAGGATCAGTATGAATAACGCTTCCGTCTTGTATGTTTGAATTTTCTCCAATAATAATTGGCTCAAGATCTCCTCTCAAAGTTGTATTAAACCAAATATTAGAATTCTTTTTAAGTTCGACTCTTCCAATGATTACAGCATTAGGTGCAACCCAACCACCTGGATCAATTTTTGGTGTCTGTCCTTCAAAATCGTAAATCATAAAATTGCTGTAATGTATTATTAAATAATTTATAATACATTATGGCTTTAACTAAAACCCCGGTATGTGATTTTGGAAAAAAAGCTGAGGATTTCAAATTAAAATCAATAAACAATAAAGTAGTCACTTTAAAGGATATTAAAGGCAAAAAAGCTACTTTGATAATGTTTATTTGCAATCATTGTCCCTATGTAAAAGCAATTATTAAAAATTTAGCCAAAGATTGTAATGAACTAACAAATGATGGAATAAATTCTGTAGCTATAATGTCAAATGATACCAAAAATTATCCCGAAGACTCGTTCGAAAATATGATCAAATTTGCTGATAATAATAATTTTGGAAAAATAAGCTATTTGTTTGATGAAACACAAGAAATTGCTAAAAAATATGGAGCAGTATGTACACCTGATTTTTTTGGTTACAATGAAAATTTAGAACTTCAATACAGAGGAAGATTTAGAGAGTTAAAAGATTTAAAACCAATAAATAATGGAGACAGTGATTTAAAAATCGCTATGAAAATGGTGGCAAAAACGCAAAAAGGTCCTAATGAACAAATTCCAAGTATGGGCTGTAACATCAAGTGGTTTAATTAATGTTTTTGGTTTCCACTAGAAATTTTCCTCCTGAGCCTGGTGGAATGCAAAACCTCATGGAGGGTTTATCCAACGCGCTTTTAAATCACGGTCCAGTAATAGTTTTCGCAGAAGATCACAGTGAAGCTGAAATTTATGATCAAAATTCAAAATTAAATATAAAAAGAGTTGCTGGTTTTAAAATTTTTCGTAAATACAGAAAAGCAAACCTAGTGAAAGAGTTCTTAAAATCTAATGAAGTAAGAGCCTCTTTTTTTGATCATTGGAAAAGTATTGAAAATATAGAAAAAAATTTATTGAATAAAACTAAATCATTTTGCTTGATTCACTCAAAGGAAATAAATCACCCTGTGGGATCATCTCTAAATAACCGGGTTTTAAATGCACTTGCTAAGGCAGATCACGTTATAGCCAATTCAAAATTTACAAAAGAGTTTGCAATGAAGCTTGGGGTTAAAAATGTCACTGTAATTAATCCAGGTTGCAATTATCCTATACCGATAAATGAAGAAGCTAAAGTGTTTGCAAAAAACATATATGACAATGCTTCTCCAAAGTTAATTACCGTCTCAAGATTAGATGGAAGAAAAAGTCATCAAAATATTTTAATGACCGTAAAAAATCTTTTACCTAAATTTCCAAATTTAAAATATGTCTCAATTGGTGATGGTGATGAGAAAAAAAATCTTTTAAAGTTAAGAAAAGAACTTAGTTTAGAAAAAAATGTTGAATTATTATTTAAATCTACAGAGCAAGAAAAAGTTGCTTTATTAGAACAGTCAAATGTATTTGTGATGCCCTCAGTAATTTATAAAAAATCAGTAGAAGGATTTGGTATTACTTATATTGAAGCCGCTTCATATGGGAAACCTTCTATTGGTGGAATTTATGGTGGCGAAGGTGACGCTATAAAAAGCGGACAAACTGGTTATTTATGCAACGGCAATGATTTAAATGCAATTTACGATACTTTATTAAAAACCCTAGATAACGATCACTATCTAAAGCTGGGAGCTAATGCTTTGGAATTTTCAAAAGATTTTAGTTGGGAAAAAATAGTAAAAAAATATATTAATCTAATTTAGCTTTTGCTTCCTTAAGAACAGTATTGATATCTAAGTCTTTTAAATTTTCCACTGAGATAGCTTTAAAATTAAAGTTTTCAATACTCACCTTTTTTGCTGATGTATGGCTTCCAAATAAAACTAACCCCTTTTTATCTAAGTGAGAGGCAATATGAGCTGGACCTGTATCATTTGCGATAATAAGTTTTGCACTGTGTATTAAAGATATTAAAGTTTTTAATTTTACATGTTCGTTATTCTCCAAAACAACTTTAGCATTTAATTCATTGGCTTCTTTAATTTCATTAGGTCCTGGAGCAAGAAGCACCGAATACTTATTTTTAAATTCTTGTTTTAATTTTTGAATTAGCTCTTTGAAGTAAGGCCATTTTTTATTTTTAAGCTTTGGTGAGCAGAAAGGAAATAAAAGGATATATTCTCTATTTGTATATTTTTTAACTAAATGAGAAGTATTTTCAACTGCCCAACTTAAATCAATATTTTTAGTAAATTCAGTTTCAATACCACTTTTTTTAAGTTGAGTTTCTATTCTGTCTAGGACAGGGTCTTTGTCAAAATCACTTTTCCGCTGACCTGGTTCTAAAGCTGTTTCAGTTGATGACCAATAAACATTTTTTATTATAAATCTTTTGTAAAATTTTGTCCGATTAGAATTCTGTAAATCAAAAACTTTACCAAAATCATATTTTGATAAAGTTTTTTTTAAATTATTTAAATAGAATAAATTCCATCTAGGTAATCTTTTGTCAATTAACACTCCATCTAAATAAGGGCACTCAGACATAAAAATTGAGTATGGTTGAGTTGTAAGTAAGAAAACTTTTCTATTAGAGTAGAATTTTTTAATATCCTTAATTGCTCCATTCGCTTGGATTAAGTCCCCTAGCGAACCATGTTTAATTATTAATATATTTGACATTATTAATTCCGAGTATATTTAAAGAGTGATATAGTCAAATATTAATATGGGCAACAAATTAGACAAAATATTGGCAGAAATTTCGGCGGGAGAATTGTTTGATAAAATTACAATTTTAGAAATCAAAAAATCTAAAATATCTAACAAAGAAAAATTGATTGATATCAATAAAGAGCTTTCATCTTTAAATGAAACAGTAAAAAAATTTATTCCTGATAAAAGCAGTATTTCAAATTATATAATTGATTTGAAGAATATAAATCTCAAGCTGTGGGATATCGAAGATGGAAAAAGAGCTGCTGAGAAAAATAATGATTTTGGAGAGAAATTTATAGAACTTGCAAGGAATGTTTATAAATTTAATGATGAAAGAGCAAAAATTAAATTAGCAATCAATACTTCACTTGGTTCTAATATTAAAGAAGTAAAATCATACGAATAATTAGTCAAATTTTAAGCTTGGAATTATAGACCTTAGTTTTTTTGGAAGTTGTTGATCTATAGAAACTGTGATAACACCTTCTGATTTTTTTAGTTCCTTTAATATTTTTCCATCTGGAGAGATAATCATAGAGTGACCAAAAGTTTTTCTACCGTTATAATGAGTTCCTCCTTGAGCTGGTGCAAAAATATAACAGAAATTTTCAATTGCTCTTGCTTTCAATAGAGAGTGCCAATGTTTTTTTCCAGTTGTTTCCGTAAAAGCCGAAGGAATAGAGATATAATAGCATCCAGCTTTAGATAGTTTTCTATACATATTGGGAAATCTTAAATCATAACAAATAGATAAGCCAAATCTTCCCCAAGGAAGGTTAAAGGATTTTATTTTTTTTCCAGCAGAAAAAGTTTTTGACTCAAAATATTTTTCTCTTTTACTTAAAACTACATCATACATATGGATTTTATCGTAATATGTTCTTATTTTCCCATTTTTATCTATTAACACAGATCTATTTGTTAATTTATTTTTTGAAACTTTAATAATTAATGAACCAATTAAAATCCATTTTTTATATTTTTTGGCTAATTTTTTAATTCCAATAAGATATTCATCCTCGACCATTGTTTTGCATGTTTTTAATAATTGTTTTTTATTTAAAGAAAATAACGATGAAACTTCTGGTGTTAGAATAAAGTCAGTTTTTTGTTTTACAGCTTTAACAATTAATCTCTCCGTTTTATTTAAATTTTGTAAAACATTATTGTTTGATCTTAATTGAATACAAGATACTCGAAACATCACTTCATTATAGATGAAGCAAAATTCCAGTTACAGTCAAAACTTGGGATGTAAGCACCTGATAATTTAACATTTCCGAAGCTTTTAGACAAAACTTTGCACCAATTATCTACTTGTTTTGGTTTTTTATCATAGCTTCCAACTTGTGCAGTAATCACTCCACCACTTTTGAGAATTCTTTTTAAACCTTTCATATTCTTTCTAGCAAGATCAATACAATATTGATCATCATTTAAATCAACAAAAATTTTATCATATTTAGAGTCTTCTATTTCTTTTATACTTTTAAAAGCATCTCCCCAAAAAGTTTTAATTTTGTTACTTTTTTTTACTTTAGAACAAACTTTTGGTAGGTGGCGGTAACAAGCATCAACTATCTCAGGATCAAGTTCAAACCAATCAATATAATTAGAATTGTTCTCCAAACAGGCTCTTGCAACGCCTCCGTCACCTCCTCCGATAATAGCAACATTATTATTTTTCTTGCTTAGATCATAACTAGATTTAAAAAAGTTTGAACTATAAATTTTTTCATCTTTTTCTGCTACTTGAATTTCATGATCAATAAACAAAGCATTTCCAAATTCTTCTAGGTCCATGATTTCTACGAATTGACCTACTTTAGAAGTGAATTTTTCTAAAACATCTTTAACTACATAAAATTTCTTTTGACCAGGACTACTATAAATATCATCGTATAGCCCAATACTACTTCTATCAAATGCGTTGGTTACTACTCTTTTATGTTCAATTTCATTTCGAAGAATTTTTAAAGCAACTTTAGGATTTACTTTACCGCAAGTAAAAAAATCAAAGCTGATAACACCTTTTTCAGGAAAAGTGTGAAAGCTGAAATGACTTTCTGAAAGAAGTGCTACTAATGTAAAACCTTGAGGTTCAAACTTGTGGGAGGCTACATTTAATATTTGAACTTTTGCAGCTTTTGCAATTTTGTAAATTACTTTTTCGTAAAATTCAGGTGAGTAGTCTTTTTTAACACCAAGAAAATCAATGGTAATGTGTTCACCAACTTTGATCATTAAAAACTATCCTTTTTTATAATTTTTAAATTTACCTAAGACTATTTTCATTTCTTTTTTTGAAAGAATCTTAGGTATTCCAATTCTTAGGGCATTTATATATTGATGGCAAATATTTTCAATCTCTTGAGCAAGCTCAAAAGTTTTTTTTAAATTTTCTCCAAACGCAACTTGTCCGTGATTAGCAATTAAACATGCTGATCTATTTTTTAAAGCTTTCATAATATTTCTAGAAAGATTTTTAGTTCCAAAAGTTGCGTATTTACTGCATTTAATATCCTCTCCTCCAGCTACTGCAACCATGTAGTGAAATGCAGGAATCGTTTTCTGATGAGTTGAAACTGCGGTTGCGCAAGTAGAATGTGCGTGAACAATTGCTTTGGCCTTTTTTTTATTCACATAGATATCATGATGAAATCTCCATTCTGATGAGGGTTTGCCTTTCTTTTTATCATAAATACCTTTAAGCGAAACAAAAACAATATCTTTTGGTTTTAAAGAACCATATTCTCTTCCTGAGGGGGTTATGTAAAATCCATCAACTCCTTTTTCTCTGACTCTGACAGAGATATTTCCTGATCTTAAAGCAGATAAATTAGTTATATTTAATTTCTTAGAATATTTTATTACTTCAGTTTTTAATTTAATCACTTAAATAAACCTTTCAGTCCTTTTTCAGATGCTTCACAAACACCCTTCTCCGTTATGAAACCGGTAACTAGTTTAGCAGGTGTAATGTCAAAGGCTAAATTAAGTGACTTACTTTTTTGCGGATAAATTCTAACTTTTTTTATTTTGTTATTTTCATCAATTCCCTCTATATGAGATAACTCTTCTGAATGTCTCTCTTCAATAGGAATTTTTTTATGATCTTTAATGCTCCAATCTATCGTTGAGCTTGGTAAAGCAACATAAAAAGGAACGTTGTTATCTTTTGCAGATAATGCTTTTAAATAAGTTCCAATTTTATTACATACATCGCCATTAGATAAAGTTCTGTCAGTTCCGACAATACACATGTCAACTTGTCCTCTCTGCATTAAAATACCGCCTGCGTTGTCTGTGATTACTGTGTTCGAAATGCCTTCTTCATTTAATTCGTAAGAGGTTAAGTTTGCTCCTTGATTTCTTGGTCTAGTTTCATCAACCCAAACATGAACTTTTATTCCTTTTTGATGAGCATGATAAATTGGTGAGGTAGCAGTGCCCCAATCTATAGTTGCTAACCACCCTGCATTACAATGAGTAAGTATATTTACTGTATCTTTTTTTTTATTTGAAATTTCTTCAATAATTTTTAAGCCATTTAAACCAATATTTTTACAAAAACCCTCATCCTCCTCTTTAATAGCTTTTGCTTCTTCTAAAGCTATATTCAAAATATCTTTTTCATTAATTCCAGTTAATTTTTTCATCATTCTATCAACTGCCCACTTTAGATTAATTGCAGTGGGTCTAGAGGCAATTAATTCTTCGCTAGATTTATTTAAAAAAGATAAATCGCTATTCTCAATTATTGATAAAACTAAACCATAGGCAGCTGTTGCGCCAATTAATGGAGCGCCTCTTACCTCCATTGTTTTGATAGCATTAATTGAATCTTTTACTGTTTTCAAATCTTTTATTGCAAACTGATGAGGAAGTTTAGTTTGATCTATTATTTTTACTAAATTATTTTCAAACCAAATTGTCTTGTACGACTTACCTTCTATTTTCATTTTCTTTTTTCCATTTTTTTTAACCTTTTTCTCAATCTTGGTGTTAATGAATTGAACCATTTTTTTTCCTGTCCTGAGTTAGGTAGTACTTCTCCATACTCAATCATTTGATCCGGTAACAAATCCTCTAAATACACCCAGACAAAGTCCTTTTTTAAATTAGTATTTTTAATCAAAATTTTTCTTAGACTTAGGATTAATTTTTTTTTAACTTTAGAGCTGCGTCCAGACCTTATTTGCCCGTTTAAAAAAATTTCTTTAGTCTTTACTAATTTACCTGCCATGAAATGGGAATTTTTTTCATTTTTTTGAAATATTACTTGAGCAAAAAAAGTATTTGCACCTGTAAATTTACTATGTGTATCTGAAATATCATTTGCTAATGAATTTTTTTGCTTTTGAGAAAGATTAAAATTTGAATATTTAACAGTATATGTTGGCATCAAATTATTTTTTTTTATTTAAAACTCTTCCAGCAATATTCTTTAATTTCTGTATTGTTTTTTTTGTTCTTGATTTCGGATCTGTAATAATTGCAACATCTAAACAATTATTAGCTGGGTCTTTGTCTATAGAAAAATCATTAAAAGTTTTAATTACCTCTTTAATCATATTTTGTGCGTTAAAGGCATTCTCCATTAAAGTTTGTATTACCATATTTACATCAACCTCATCATGATTAGGATGCCAGCAATCATAGTCGGTGACCATTGCTACAGTGCAATATCTAATCTCTGCTTCTCTAGCTAATTTTGCTTCTGGCATGTTTGTCATACCAATAACATCAGCTCCCCAAGTTCTGTAAAGATTTGACTCTGCTAAAGTTGAAAATTGAGGCCCTTCCATTACAACATAGGTTCCGCCTTTTTGATTTTTAATATTAAGTTTTTTAAGAGCTGTCTCACAACAATCTGCTAGACCGGAACTCGTTGGTTTTGCCATTGATACATGTGCAACTATTTCATCATCGAAAAAGGTTTTTATCCTTGAAAAAGTTCTATCTATAAATTGATCAATTATTACAAATTTTCCTGGTTCTAAATTTTCTTTAAGAGAACCCACTGCAGAAACAGAAATTAAGTCTGTTACTCCTAATTGTTTCATAGCATCAATGTTTGCCCTAAAATTTATATTAGTTGGATTTATTTTGTGTCCTCTAGAATGTCTTGGAATAAAACATATTTCCTCTTTTCCTAATTTTGCAATTAAAATTTCATCAGAAGGTAAGCCCCATGGTGTTTTGATTTTTTTCCATTTTGTCTTTTCAAAACCCTCCATTTTATAAAGACCGCTACCACCAATTATCCCAAGCTTTCTTTTTTTCATCATTTAATTATTAATCCTTTTTTGTTAAAACGTGAAGTTAATTATGGACCTTAAAAAATATATAAGATCTATTCCAGATTATCCTAAAAAAGGAATATTATTTAGAGATATCACAACCTTAATCAAAAATGCAGAAGCCTTCAAATTCACTAATGATAAAATAATTGAATTAGCAAAAAAAATAGATTTCGATAAAGTTGCAGCAATAGAATCGAGGGGTTTTGTCTTTGCATCTACAGTATCTTATCAACTAAAAAAGCCTTTTATTTTATTAAGAAAAAAAAATAAACTACCTGCAGAAGTTCACTCGATTGATTTCGAACTTGAATATGGAAAGGCAACAATAGAAGTTCATAAAGATTCTATACAAAAGGGAGAAAAAATACTAATTATTGATGACTTAATAGCTACAGGTGGGACGGCTGAAGCTGCAGCAAAGTTGATTGAGATATCAGGCGGAGAGGTAGCAGGATTTATATTTGTAATAAATCTTTTTGATTTACCTGGAAATGACTTATTAAAAGAAAAAGGTTATAAAACTGAGAGCTTAATAGAATTCCCTGGTCACTAATTATTTTTTTCAGTAAAGTCTTGAATATATTGTCTTAAATTTATCTTACCAAAATACTTATAAATTTTATTAGATAAATTTCTGTTTGAAAGAGCTGAAGCGTACCTTTCACCAGGTCTTCTAGGTAAAAATTTAATTTTTGATTTAAACATTTTTGCTACTTGTATAATTGAGTAAGATTTATGATTTGAAATACTGTAATGCCTACAACGATTTTTTTTCCACGCCAAAAAACATATATTAATGGTATCTTCAATGTGCGTAAATCTTCTGGACTGAGTTCCTGGTTTAACTACAGGTAGTTTTTTCCCTTTTTTATAGTGGTCTTCAAAAATACCAATCACAGTAGACATTTCTCCTTTACAAATTTGGTGAGGACCATAAACATTATAAAAATAAATTACCTCGTATTTAAATTTAAACCATTTTTTTAAATTTTCTAATAATTCTAAATTTTTTGATTTTGAAAATGCATATGGAGATAAATTTTTATCGTTACCATAATTACCTAATGATGCTGAAGTTGCCGAGTAAATAAGTTTAATCTTATTTTTTAAACAAAAATTAAACACAGCGTTAGAGCCAACAGAATTTGAGTCAATACATTGATTCATTTTTAAAAAGCTTTGATAAATTCTTGCGAATTCACCAAAATGAAAAACTGATTTAATTTCTTTTGGATTTTTTATTATTTGAGAAATATTAACTGTTTTATTTTTTAAATATTTAACCCTAGAATTTTTAATATGATTAGATTTTGAACCTGATGAATAATCATCAATACTAATTATTTTTAAGCTTGTCTTCTTCAAAAGAAATTTAATTAAGTTAGTGCCTACAAACCCTGCTCCTCCTGTGACAATAATTTTATTTTTTATCGGCATTTTTATTTTTTTATATTTTTAAATTAAATAAATCAATCTATTGCTGGTCTGTACCAAGATTTTTTACCAATCATTGAATTAAAAATTCCACTTAATCTACAAAAATAAATATCTCTTTTTTTGGTGTCAAAAATTAATTGATAAAATAAAGTTTTAATTGCCGCAGAAAACAATTTTGGAGATATTTGTAATAAAGCAAATAGAAAACCATAATATTTTTTATGGAAGTAAAATGTTGACCACATCCAATGCCAATTCCGATTTTTTTCTAGTTCAAGAGCATTTTTTTTACTAACAGAACTTGCTCCTTCATGCTTAATAATTATAGAATTATCTAAATAAATTTTTCCACTCTTATTTTTAACTCTCTTACAAAGATCGATCTCTTCAAAATAAAGAAAAAAATTCTCATCAAAATATTCATTATCATTATTGAATTTATGGATATTAAAAAAAATTGCAAAACCTTTAATATTTTCTACCTCTTTTAGATTAGTAGATTTAAAATTTATATCTGTTTTTTGATTATTTGCAGGACCAATTAACCAAAAATCTTTAATATTATTTGCTGAAATATAAAAGTTTTTAATTGTATTTTTTTCTAACCTTGTATCAGGATTTAAAACGAGTGCGTATTTTGTCTTAACGAGTTTTAATCCAATATTATTTGCAATCGAGTAACCATTATTCTTGCCAGTTAAAATACACTTTACATTTTTAAAAGTGGATTCAATTTTTTTTTTAAAATTTTCGTTATTTGAGTTTTCTACAATAATTACTGGAATTTCATTGGAAATTGAATTTAAACAATTGTATATTTTTTCTTCACTTTTAAATGTTACTATTACAATTGTAAGTTCTTTGAATTCCATCAGAATATAATAATATTTGATTTTAAACGATAATTCTTTTACTAATTTAACACATTGAGCTAAAAAACTCTTAATTTAAATGAAAAAAATCATCGTTACAGGTGGATCGGGCTTTATTGGTAACAACTTAGTTGATTTCTTAATAAGAAAAAATTTTTTTGTGATTAATTTAGATAAATTCACATATGCTTCTTATAATCCCAAAACTTCTATTAGAAATAAAAAAAATTATAAGCTTATCAAAACTGACATTAATAATAAAAATTTAATTCTTAAAATTTTAAAAAGATATAGACCGAGAGCTGTTTTTAATTTAGCAGCTGAAACGCATGTAGATAGGTCTATTGATGGTCCAAAGAACTTCATTCATACAAATATAAATGGCACATTTAACCTTTTAGAAACTTTAAGAATTTTAAGGAAAAAAAAAATTAATCCTAAGTTGATTCATATATCTACAGATGAAGTTTACGGTGATATTAAAAAAAGTGAAAGATCAAATGAAAATCAAAAATATAAACCAAGCTCTCCATACTCTGCTTCTAAAGCAGGTGCAGATCACTTGGTAAAATCTTATATCAGAACATACAAAATAAATGCTGTAATATCTAATTGTTGTAATAATTTTGGCCCTTATCAATTTCCTGAAAAATTAATTCCGAAAATTATATCTAATATCTTCAAGAATAAGTCGCTTCCTATTTATGCAAAAGGTAAAAATTCAAGGGAATGGATATACGTTGATGATCATTGCGAAGCCTTATTCAGGCTATATTTAAAAGGTAAGAATGGTGAAAGTTATAATGTAGGCTCTGGAATAAATTTACAAAATATAGATTTAGTTAAAAAAATAATCAAAATTTTTAAAACTATGAACATTAAAATTGGAAATAAAAGTAAAATTAAATTTGTTAAAGATAGACCAGGGCATGACTTTAGGTACGCTCTCAATAGTAATAAAATTTTGAGAGAATTAAAATGGAAACCAAAAGTAAAATTTGATGAAGGTTTAAAAAAAACAGTTATTTGGTATTTAAATAATAAAAATTTTTTAAATAGAATAAAAAATAAAAACTATGAAAAAAGATTAGGTTTAAAATTATGATAAAAAAAGCGATAATATTAGCAGGTGGATTAGGAACAAGAATGAGTCCGCTAACAAAAGCAGTAAATAAACAGCTCTTGCCCTTATACGATAAACCTTTGTTATTTTATCCTTTGTCAGTTTTAATGTTAGCGGGTATAAAAAAAATTCTAATAATTGTTAATAAAGGCCAACTCTCTCAATTTAAAAAAATTTTACCTGAGAAAAATAATCTTGGTATTTCAATAGAATATAAAGAGCAATTAAGTCCAAGAGGTCTTCCGGAGGCATTTATAATTGGTGAAAAATTTATTGGCAAAGATAATGTATCTTTAATCCTTGGAGATAACTTTTTTTATGGGCAAAGTTTAACTAAGATCTTAAAAAACTGTACTAAATTAATTACCGGTTCAAAAATCTTAATTCACCCAGTAAAAAATCCCCAGCTTTATGGTGTAGCAACTTTGAATAATAAAAAAAAAGTGGTCAAACTTGCGGAAAAACCAAAGAGATCAAAATCTAGTTATGCTGTCACTGGTATGTATTTTTTCGATAATGAAGTTGTAAAATTTTCAAAAAAACTAAAACCTTCAAAAAGAGGAGAATTAGAAATTATTGATTTGCTAAATATTTATAAAAACAAAAATAAGTTAAAAGCAGAATTTATAGGAAGAGGTGGTACATGGTTGGATACCGGCAATGTTAGTGACTTTTACGATGCTGCTAATTTTATTTCCACGATTGAAAATAGACAGGGTTTAAAAATTGCTTGTCTTGAGGAAATTTCACTCAATAATGGCTGGATAGGCAAAAGTCAGATTTATAATGCTATAAATTTTTATGGAAAATGTGATTATTCAAAATATCTTAAATCTTTAATTAGCTAATGAGTAAAATAATCGTTACAGGTGCAGATGGAAGATTTGGAAGAATTCTTCAAAAATTAAATACAAAATTTTTATACAAAAATAAAAGACAACTTAATATTTTATCAGAAAGGTCTATAAAAAATAATTTAACAAAACATAAACCAACTCATATACTTCATTTGGCTGGGTTATCTAGGCCGATGAATATTCATGAAAAAGAGATAAATAAAAGCATTGATTTAAACATTATCGGTACTTGTAATTTAGTAAAAGAGGCTTTCAAGCGAAGAATTAAATTTATTTATCTATCAACTAGCTATGTCTACCCTGGGACCAAAGGGAATTACGATGAAAATGATTCTTTAAAACCTTGGAACAACTATTCTTGGTCTAAATTAGGTGGTGAGTGCGCAGTTCAAATGTATAAAAATTCACTCATTATCAGATTGTGTATGACTGAAAGACCATTTGTTCATGGTAAAGCGTACGCTAATGTAATGTCAAATTTTATATATCAAGAGGATGCAGCAAAAATAATTCTTAAAATTTTAAATAAAAAAGGAATTATTAATGTAGGTGGTCCTAGTCAAAGTATTTATAACTTCGCTAGAAATAGTAACAAATTTGTTAAGAAAATTTTATCAAAAGGTGAATTTCCTAAAAGAACTGATATGAATTTAAAAAAATTGAGAAAAATTATTAAATCATGATTGTAAAGAAAACAAAATTTAAAGACTTATTAATAATTAAACAAAAAAATAATTTCGATAAGCGTGGTATTCTTAGAGAAACTTTTCATAATAAAATTTTAAAAAAAAAATTTATATTTGAATATTGCACCTCTTCTAAAAAGGGTGTTTTAAGAGGCTTTCATTTACAAGTAAAAAATCAACAATCAAAATATGTAAGTGTGCTTAAAGGAAGAATACTTGATGTTGTTGTTGACTTAAGAAAAAGATCCAAAACATTTAGAAAAACTTTTAAGATTATTTTATCTAGCAAAAACGCATTAAGTCTTTATATACCTAAAGGTTTTGCGCATGCTTATTATAGTTTAGATAAGGAAAATATTATCTATTATAAACTAGATAACTATTACTCTCCGAATTATGAAAATGGAATAATTTATAATGATAAAAATTTAAAAATAAATTGGGGAAGAAAAAAAATAATCCTCTCTAAAAAAGATAAAAAATTAAACTCACTTAATGACTTTGTAAAGAAATTTAAAGGTTTTTAAATAAAATCAGATAAATCTTTAAACACTATTGGTATATTTTTTGTTTTTGTATTCTTTTGGAACCAATAAGGCATATATCTTTCAGCTAAAAAGCCATATATTCTTTTCAATCCGTATCCTTCTAAATTAAAACCAAATTCATTTTCACATTTTTCAAGCCATGGAAATATTGATTGATAAAATTCATTTAATATTTTTGAGGATTTACAAATGAACATATTGTTTGGATTAAAAGAGACTGAGTTCTCAAGAAATTTTTTAAAATCATTCCTGTCATCTTTATTTAAAAGTTCAATTGCTTTATCTATATTTCCATGACCGTGCATCATGTCAAAATGAAATTTTAAATTTCTTTTTTGTTTATTAAAAAGCAAAGAGGGATTTTTTAAAAATGAAATTAAATTTTTTTTAATAAATTTCGATAGTCTAAATTGATTTATAAACATTGGGTTACCTAAAATAACATCATAATTTTGATATTCTTTTGGAATTGATTTTACAATAACTTTGCAAAAATTTTCAAATTTACTAATGTTTTCATTTTGATTGAATGACCAGAATCTTCTATATTGACAAAAACCAATCCAATTATCTTTTAATTCATGTAAATAATTTTTCCAAATCCAATAATGAAAACTATATTCTCCGTAATTTGGATTTTTAAATGAAATATTGTTTCCAGTATTATCTCTAAAAAAACCCTCTGGATGATTTCCCTCTCCTGTTCTAACTGGAAGGTAACCAATTTTTTTAATTAAATTTAAATGGTCATTACGACTAGTTATACAAAACATCGAAAGTTTGTTCATAAATTATGGTAGCGAGGGGCGGATTCGAACCGCCGACCCCAGGCTTATGAGTCCTGTGCTCTAACCAACTGAGCTACCTCGCCAATAGCAAACTTTATAATATATTTGATTAACTAAATCATTAGTTAGTTAGCGCTAAAAATTGGTAAAAATTGAAATTAAATTGTAAGGATTATACCGAAAACAGTTACAGCAGAAACAGCGGCTACTCCTAGAGCTAAATTTCTTTTTTTTTCGATTTTTTTCTCTTCATTCAATCTAGAAAGTAAATCAGTAACTTTAACTCTTCCTTGATGGTTGAAATCTGAATTGCTGTTTTCTACATTGTACTGTGTGCTCATAGGTCTTATTAAAGCAGAAATTATTAAACTTGTAATGTTTGTGAAGAGCAAAATGGGTTTCAGAAAATAACTTGACCCAAAATGGGATAAAATAAGATTTTTGTTTATAATAGTTCTAAAGCAGGAGTGTATTTTAAATTAAAAGCATCAGATACTCCTTTATGGGTAATTTCCCCCTTATAAACATTTAAACCAGCTAGATAATTTTTGTTTTCTTTTAAAGTTTTTTTATAACCTTGGTCTGCTAGTTTTAATAATAGAGGTAAAGTTGCTTTATTAAGCGCCATAGTAGATGTTCTTGGAACTCCCCCAGGCATATTTGCTACGCAATAATGAACAACTTCGTCGACCATGAAAGTTGGATTAGCATGTGTTGTCGGTTTACTTGTTTCTACGCATCCTCCTTGATCAATAGCAACATCAACTATTACTGATCCTCTTTTCATAGATTTTATCATTTCTTTAGTTACTAATTTAGGTGCCTCGGCACCTGGAATTAAAACTCCGCCTACTAATAAATCGCACTCAGAAATTAATTTTTTTAAATCTGTTTTACTACTTTCTGTGGGAATAATTTTGTCTCCAAATCGTTTGTGTAAGTCTTCTAATCTTTTTTTTGATTTATCAACTACGTAAACTTTTCCTCTCATACCTGTAGCTATAATTGCAGCATTTTCTCCAACCACCCCTCCACCGAGTATTACGACATTTGCGGACTCTACACCTGGTGCTCCACCAATTAGTAAGCCTCTGCCCTTTTGGTTTTTTTCTAAACAATGAGCTCCTGCTTGAATGGACATTCTTCCAGCAACAGCACTCATGGGGGCAAGTAATGGTAAACGTCCATTATCATCAGTTACTGTTTCGTAAGCTATACAGATTGATTTTGAATTCATTAAACCTAATGTTAATTCTTTTGCTGCAGCCAAATGTAAGTAAGTATAAATTATTTGTCCCTCTCTTATCATATTAACCTCGTTTAATTGAGGTTCTTTAACTTTGACAATTAATTCAGCTTTTTTAAAAATTTCTTCAGGTGTATTAATTATTTTAGCTCCAGCTTTAAGGTAATCCTCATTAGTAAATCCTGCTTCTAAACCTCCATTATTTTCAACTAATACTTGATGATTTCTATCAACTAAGGTTTTGACGCTATCAGGTGTTAAGCCGATCCTATGCTCTTGAAGCTTTATCTCTTTTGGAACTCCAACGATCATTTAAGACTTTGAGTAGTTAGTAATACCTGTTCTTAATTTTTCTATAATTTCATCGATATGCTTTTTCTCACATATAAATTGAGGGGCTATAATTAATGAGTCTCCAGTATTTTTGAAATTAACACCAGCATCATAGCAATGTTTAAAGGTTTGAAAACCAGCCTTTCCGGGCTTATCTTTCATTCTCATTTCAATTCCACCCATCATTCCATAACCTCTGATACTTACAATTTCTTTAATATCTTTTAGGGAGTGTAATCCGTCTTGTAAATAAGGTGACATTTCTTTTGCTCTATTGAAAATATCTTCTTTGTCAAATATATCTTGAACTGCTAAACCTGCAGCCACAGCTGCCGGAATACCAGAATATGTATACCCATGAAATAATTCTGGTGTACCTTCTGGGTTTTTAGAAGAGTCTAATACAGCATCATACATTTCTTCTTTAACTGCAACTACTCCCATTGGAATAACACCATTTGTTGTAGCTTTAGCCATTGTAATCATATCAGGTGTTACACCAAACTCTTGTGATGCAAATGCAGAACCAGTTCTACCCCAACCAGTAATAACTTCGTCAAAAATCAAAAGAATACCGTGCTTGTCACAAATTTCTCTTATTCTTTTTAAGTATCCTTTTGGTGGAACTAAAGTTCCTGTTGATCCTGCAATAGGTTCAACTATACAGGCTGCAATATTTTCTCCTCCAAAATTCATAGCTATTCGCTCTAAATCTTCGGCCATTTCAACACCAGTGTTAGGTTGACCTTTTACAAATTTATGTTCAGGTAAATGAGTATGTCTCATATGTTGAACACCAGGCATTAAAACACTCGCAAAAGTTTTCACATTATTAATCATTCCTCCAACGGTAGTCGCACCAATATTCATTCCGTGATAACCTCTTTCACGACCAACAAATCTAAATCTTTTTGAGTCACCTTTTGCTCTATGATAAGCGATAGCAATTTTAATTGCTGTTTCGACTGCAGTAGATCCACAAATTGTATAAAATATTCTATTAATCCCTTCAGGAGTTTTTTTTGCAATTCTTGTTGCAAGTTCAAATGATCCTCCGTAACCTTGATTAAATGGTTGACAATAATCTAATTTTTCTAATTGTTTTGAAACAGCTTCAGTAATTTCTTTTCTTCCATGACCAAGCGGATTGCAAAATAATCCAGAGCTTGCATCTATCATTTTTTTACCTTGATGATTGGTTAAGTAAACTCCCTTTGCGTCAGTAATTAATCTTGGATTTTTTTTAAAAGTTTTATTGTCTGTAAATGGCATCCAGTGCTCATTTAAAGAATTAGGTATATTAGTTCTATTTGAAGCGCTCATAATTCATCTTGTAGACTATTGTTATAGTTTGACAAGAAATATAACATACAATCTTTAGTTGTAAAATCAATATGACCTTACATAACCAATCAACTATTTACTTCTTAATGAATTTAATTTTAAATCTTAGTATTAAACAAACCATATGGGAGAACTATGAAAAAAATAATAAGCACAGTTCTTGGGATTTTATTTGCGTTTACTCTAACTGCTACAGTAGCTAATTCTGCTGCAAAAGAAGTAAGAGTTGCGTACTTCTTGGAATGGCCATCTCCAAATCTTGAGGACATGAATAAAAAAGCATATTCAAAAGCACTTGGTGTACCGGTTAAGTGGACAAATTTCACGAACGGTGTAGCAATGACTGATGCTATGTTAGCAGGAGATATCGATATCTCTTACTCACAAGGTTTAATGCCTTACATCAATGCTGTTAAGGCAAAAGCACCTATCAGTTTAGTAGACGTTGCAATGGAATACGGAATGGGAGGAACAACATGTGTTACTTCTAACAAGTCTGGTATTACAAAAGCAAATGCTTCTGAACTTGAAGGTAAGAAAGTTGCAGTTCCTCTAGGAACTATGGCTGAATACGTTTTCACAGAAAGTATGAAAATAGTTGGTGCTGATAGAAAAAAAATGGAAATTATTGCAATGGACCCTGAAGAAGGTGCTGCTGCATTAGTAAGTGGTGACGTTGTAATGGCATGTTTATTTGGAGGTAACTCTATTAAATCTGCTACATCTGTTGGAAAAAGACTTCTAACAGTTGATGAAGCTCGTGCTGGAGGTATCATGGGAATAGATATCGTTTCTGTAACAAATAAATTTATGAAAGAAAATCCTGGTATGTTAAAATCTTTTGTAGAATTAACTCATGAAGCTAATGAGAGATACAGAAAAGGTGGAAGTGATATGAAAGCTATGTCTAAAGAGTCAGAAATGAAAGTTGCTGACATGAAAGACACTTTAAGTGGCTTCAAATTCTTAACGCCAAAAGAAACAAAAAAATCTATGAAGAGTGGAAACCTTGCTAAGTTTTTAAAAGGTTTTGACACTCCAAGAGGTACAGTAACTACTAAGTTTTTACCGTAATTCTTGAAAGTAAAATTATAGGCACCAATGAAGATTATTGGTGCCTATTTTTTTACGCAAATATCTAATATAGTTCTTTTATGAGCAATCTGATTTCTCAAAATTTAAATATGATATTTAAAACTCCCAAGGGAGAAACTGTACACGCTCTAAAAGATTTAAATTTTACAATTAAAAAAGGAGAGTTGCTTACTGTGCTTGGACCTTCAGGTTGTGGTAAGACAACTTTATTAAATATCACAGCAGGATTCATTAGGCCAACTTCAGGAAAAATTACTCTTAATAATAAAGAAATTAATGGACCAGGTGTTGATAGAGGAATGGTTTTTCAACAAGGCGCTTTGTTTGAATGGTTAACTGTCGCTGAGAATGTAAATTTTGGTTTGAGAATGAAAGAAGAAGATGCTGCTCAAACTCAAAAAAAAGTTGATGAATGGTTAGATATAGTTGGATTAAAAGGTTTTGGTAACACTCCCACTTATCAATTGTCAGGTGGAATGCAACAAAGAGTAGCTTTAGCAAGATGTTTAATTAATGATCCAGAATTAATATTGATGGATGAACCTTTAGGAGCTTTAGATGCTTTAACAAGAGAAAAAATGCAATCTTTAGTTCTTAAAATTTGGAAAGAAACTGGAAAAACTATTATTCTTATTACACACTCTGTAGAAGAAGCGTTGTTACTTGGTGAAAAAGTTTATGTTATGGCACCGAGACCAGGCAGAATACACAAAGAATATAATTTACCTTTTGCATCAATGGGTCTTAAAGAAGACTTAAGAGATATTAAAAACAATAAAGAGTTTGTCTCTAAAAGAGAAGAAATTCTCTCAATGATATGGGACATGGAAGAAGAAATAATGGGAAAAGAAGTTTAAATGATAACAGGTTTTCTAACATTTTTATTTTTTTTTGCCATTGTAGGGTGTGTTTTATACGGCAGAAAATTAATTAGAACTGAAAAAGTCGATGCTGTTTTTGGAAATCCTGAAAGAGCCAAAGGAGGTATCCATTGGGTAATTGTAGGAAGTAGTTTTCTTTTATTAGTTTGGCTCTATTATTCATGGGATATAGCTAAGTCTTTTTTTCCAAAGTCAGCTAATGAACTTTGCCAAGTTGGAAAAGTAAACGAGTCTCTTCTCTCACTTAAGTATCTATTTCCAATAGATGAACGTCAGCTTAAGAGTACATCGGTAATAGAAACTGAGTCAGAAAATTTAAACAAAATCACTATTGAAATAGAAAAATCAGGTATCAAAAATCAAGATAAAAGTAAGTTACTAAACTTTATTTCTCAAACTAAAAATACAATACCATTACTTACAAATGAAGAACTTTTAAGTAATGATACTAGACAGCAAATTCAATTAATTAATGAAAAAATCGTAAATCTAACTGAGAATTTTAAAAGAAGTGATTATCCCAGTGAGAGTGCTGAACAAGAATTAGAAAGAATTGAAGCTGCTAAGGAAGAAGGTTCTTGGAAAGCATCAAGTACCTCAATTGAAAATACAATCGAAATTCCATTTATTCCAAAAACAAAGCGAGGTTTAAAATTTCAGGCAGCGGCCACAGAATTAAATTTGATAAGTGATGAATTCTTTGAACTTAAAAATCATAATGAACAATATGCTTCAGCCTTAGAAAAACTAAAAAAAGAAATAAAAGATTATAGAAACAGTTTAAGCGACTCTGAGGAAATTTCCTCTTCGTTAGCGAAAGATATTCTCAAGATTGCACGTAGAATTGAATACGCAAGTATATTTCCACCTAATACTCTAAATGACATGCAGGCATCAATAATCAATTTTGATAACGCACAAAAAAAAGAACAAGGCAGTCTAAGATGGGTAGATCTTCTTTTGTTTCCATCAGGTACGATCATTTCAAGTGGCCCAAGTTGTTCTGAACAAGGCTCAGGCAGATGGCTTCCAAAACCATCAGATACTCTTAATAAATTTACGTTAATGTTAAACCCAAATGTCGGCTACAAACAAATTCCATTAATTTGGTATGAGATGATGGATGTTAGTAAGATCATAGGTTTTTTAATTCCTGATTGGTTTGCAGATATTTTACCTGGAGAGTACCCGGTTCATAATGAACAAGGTGAAGTTAAACCAAATTTCAAAAGTAAAGTTTTAAGTTTTGTTACCGGAGACTTTAACTTATTCAAAATTCCAATTCCAACTGGTCACATATGGGACTCATTTTTAAGAGTATTTCTTGGATTAGTAGCGGGGATAATAGTTGGAGTTCCATTAGGATTATTTATGGGTTTAAATAGATTTGCAAAAGGATTTTTTGATCCTTTAATTGAACTATACAGACCAGTTCCCCCTTTGGCATGGGCACCATTAGTTATCTCAGTTCTAGGAATAGATAATCTTGGAAAAGTATTTCTATTATTTATGGTGTCGTTATCAATTATGATAATTTCTGCTAGAGCTGGTGCATCAGGAACTCAATTATCGAAAATCCACGCAGCACATTCTCTTGGGGCATCTAAATGGCAAATTCTACGACATGTTATTTTTCCAAATTCCTTACCAGAAATACTGACAGGGATAAGAGTTGCCACAGGAATGTGCTGGGGAACATTAGTGGCTGCAGAATTTTTAGCTGGAACTACAGGAGTCGGTTTCGTAGAAAATGTCGCTAAAAAGTATTTCCAATATGAAGTAATATGGATAACTATTTTTATTATGGGAATGTTGGGTTTAATTTTTGATATCACGATTAGAAAGATAATAGACAAAACTATTCCTTGGCGAGGAAAAGGTTAATCAATATAATAATTTATGATTGGAATTCTTGGTGGCATGGGCACACAAGCAGGCTTAGATTTTTGTTCAAAGCTTGCAAAATTAAATAGAGGAAAAGCAGATCAAAAGTACCCTTTGTTTATTTTATATAATAAAGCTAACATTCCTGATCGAAAACAAAATCTAAAAAGATACAACAAGGTTTTAAAAAGCCTTATTCATGGATGTAAGTTTTTGCAAAAAAATAAATGTAAGTTTATATCAATCCCATGTAACACTGCACATTACTGGTACAAAGATCTTAAAAAAAAAATAAAGATTCCAATTTTAAATATGCCAGAGATTGTATATTTGAATGCGAAAAAAAATTGTAAAAAAAATTCTAAAATTGGCCTTTTAGCAACAGACGCTACAATTAAAACAGGGATTTACAGTTATTACTTCAACAAAAACTATAAATTAGTATCGCCTAACAGAAAGCTTCAAATAAAAAGTGTAAATAAATCTATAAAGCTGGTTAAATTGGGTAAAACTAAAGAAGCTGAGAGAGCTATTAAACCTGCTGTAAATTATTTGATAAAAATGAACTGTAAAAAAATCATTTTGGGCTGTACTGAGTTGCCAATAGCAATTTTTGCCTATAAATCTTTTAAAAAGGCAAAGCTATCGAAAACATTTATGGATCCAAATTTAATTTTAGCCGAAGCTTCTATGAGAAAATATAGATGAGAAAAATAATACTTTTAATTTTAATTATTGCTCCTTTTTCTTTAAATGCAAATGAAAATGCTAAAGAAAAAAAGGTAGCTAAATATGTTATGGAAAATATTCAAAAAGATTATGTAAATTGTTATAGTTTCTATAAAGTTGCCGCACAAAGTTTTATAGATGCTGGAAAAGATAAAGATATAATTGATAGTCTGGAAAATAGTGCAGATGTATCTTTAAAGTATAATTATGATTTAGGAGAAATTATGGGATTAAATCCTGAGGTAATGTCTCAAATGACTAAAGATAATGTAGAAAAATTTGTTAAACTAGCTAAAAAAGATTTCTCTTTACTAGCTAAAGATTATGGCATGATGTGCAAAAATTTAGTTGAGAACCCGGAGCAAAGAACCAATTTTTGGGAAGAAAAAGGTAAAAAAAAATTTAAGTGAAAAAAAATCTTCTTAAATCAAAACTTAAACACATTTTTCTTAAACATAAACTTTCAAACAAACATGCTGAACTTTGTTCTAACTATTTAATTAAAGCTGAAATTCTGGGAGCAAAAGGTCATGGATTAGCAAGGCTTAAAATGTACTGTGATAGAATTAAAGCAAAAGTAATAAATCCTAAACCCAAAATTAAAATAAAAAAAATAAGCTCTTCAATTTCTTATATAAATGCGGATAACAGTATTGGTTTTGTGGGTGCTGATTTAGGTATTAATCAAGCAATTAAAAATGCAAAAAAAACTGGAATAGGTTTAGTGGCTATAAAAAAAAGCGGACATTACGGACTTTCAAGTTTTTATGCAGAACAAGCGGTAAATAGTAATTTAATGGTTTTTTGTTTTACTAATGCGCCTGCCGCATTGGCTCCGCACGGTGCAAAGAAATCTTTATTTGGAACAAACCCTATTTGTTTTGGTGTTCCTACGGGAAAAGTTCCTTTTATTTATGATGCCTCAACATCAATGATTAATAGAGGTGGTATAAGAAGAGCCGATAAGTTAGGTTTAAAAATTCCTTATGGTGTTGCTCTTAACAAAAAAGGTAAAATTACTACAAACGCTAAAGAGGCTCTTCAGGGTACTCAGTTACCCATTGCAGGTTTTAAAGGTTCTGGTTTAGCTTGGATGGTTGATATTCTAAGTGGTGTTTTCACAGGTAGTAGCCATGGAGGAAAAACAAGAGATCCTTTTGATGATTTTTCAGGACCCCAAAATATGGGCCATTTATTTATTACCATTAATCCAAAAATTTTTATCGGAAATAAGTTCGTTAAAGAAATGCAGAAAAATATAAAGCTTGTAAAAAAACTTCCTAAAGCAAAAGGATTTTCAAATATTTTATATCCAGGTGAAAGAAAAAATAAGAAGTATAAAAAGAATTTAAATAAAGATATATCTATTCCTGCAAAAATTTTAAAAGAAATGAATGAATTAAATGCTTAGTAAAAAAGATATTATTTGCCCGGAAAATTTGCTTAGAATAGCTAAAACAAAAGGACCAGCAAAAGCCGTAATAGTTAACGCTGTAAAGCCAGTTTCAATTGAGTCAGCAAAACAAGCAGTAGATGCAAATTTAATCATACCAGTTTTTATCGGGGATAAATCAGTTATTGAAAGTAATGCTAAGCAATTAAACTGGGATATTTCTAAATATGAAATTATTAATGAACCAGATGAAAATAGTACTGCACCAATTGCAGCAAAACTGGCAAGTGAAGATAAAGTTAAAATAATTGTTAAAGGACATATACATACAGACATACTTATGAAAGCAGTTTTAAAAAGAGATTTGAATTTAATAGGAAAAAAAAGACTTAGTCATATTTGGCATATGACTTTAGAAAAAAATGATAAACCATTTATCATTACTGATGGAGCATTAAATGTATTGCCAAAATTAGAAACTAAAATGCATATATTGAAAAATTCGATAGATTTTGCGAATAGAATAGGAATTGGAAAGCCTAAAGTATCAGTGCTGTCAGCAACTGAGGAGATTTTAGACAGTATGCCTAGTTCTTTAGAGGCAAACGAGCTTACCAAAAGAGCTAAAGAGGATGGTTTAAATGCAGATGTATTTGGACCAATGGCATTCGATAATTCAGTGTCTGAAAAAGCTGCTCAAATTAAAGGGATTAAAAATGCGGTAGCTGGTAAAACTGATATTCTATTAGTTCCAAACGTAGAAACTGGAAACGCTTTAGTAAAAATGATGATTTTTTTTATGGGAGCTTGTGCAGCTGGTGTAGTAGTTGGTGGAAAAGTCCCTGTTGTAATAACAAGCAGAGCTGATGATACTCAAGCAAGACTTGCTTCCATGGCTGCTGCTGTTGTTGCTCTATAATGAAAAAACTTAAAAACTGGGATAATAAAACCTGGTTGTCATCTAAGTCGTATATCTTTCATTTTAATAAATTTCTTAAAACAAAAATTAAACTAAATAAAAACTCAAAGATATTAGATATTGGATGTGGAAGAGCAAATATTATCAGTGCCCTTCAAAAGAAATACAAATTTAAAAATAAGCCTATAGGAATAGATGTTGTAGCAAATAAGGATGTTAAAAAGAATATTGTATTTAAGAAAATTGAGGCTTTAAAATATCTAAAGAAACAAGAAAAATATGATTTAATCTTAATCAAACAAACTATTCATTTTTTTACAAAAACAAAGTTAAACCACCTTCTAAACCTTGCTAAAAAAAGTTTAAATCCCAGAGGCAGAATATTAATTTTTTCGCTTAAAACAAAAAATAATAAGATACCTTGCTTTAAAAAAATGAGAAAAAATTTAGAAAAAAGCTTAAAAAGAGATGAAAACTTATTCAAGATAATAAAAAAAAACTTAAAAGAAATAAGCTACACAAATTTTAACTTTAAAGTAAATATCTCTAAACAAAAATACGTAAGAATGATTAGAGAGAGATACATTTCATGCTTATTAAATATGAGTAATAAAGAAATAAAATTTGGTATCAGTGAAATAAAATCTAAATATAAAAATCAAATAAAATTCACTGATACCTTAAAATGTATTAGCTACAGAAAATAATTATTTTCCTGGCTCTTTGTATGATGAAGCCATTTTCTGAGCAGTTTTAGCTATCTCATTTAGATCTACATCTTCTAAAATTGTAAAATCTGAAACAGCACCACTAGAAACAGCAACCATTGCAGCTGCAGCAGCTTGTTCAAAAGTTCCTTCAATCACTGCCATAAAATCATATTTTCCTCTAAGGCCTGAGTATTGAGTTACTTTAGCTCCCACAGAAGCAGCAAGTGCAGATGTAGCAGCTTTTCTGTCTGTAGATGGATTGCTTACAAATCCTCCAAGACCTTTAGCTGTGTAACATCCAAGTGTATAAAATTTTGCCATTGTTACCCCTTTCCTATTTCTCGATTACAACTGTACCAGAATGAGGATCAGTTACTCCTAAATCTGATGACAGTTCTTCTAAAGTGTGCCGAAGTGTATCCAAGAATGCAATCATTTTTGGTCTAGCTTTAGCAATATCATCTTCAGAATTCCATTCACCTATCATAAAAAATTCATTAGGTTTCGTTTCAACATATTTTGCTGAAATCTGCCCATCGAACTTTGGCATCTCATCTATTTTTTTCAAATATTCTTCTCTGTTAGATGATTTTACTTTGCATCTAACAATATTCATAAACTTTGCCATTTTACTCCTTAAACGTAAATTTTATCTGCTAAACCGTAACAAAGAATAGCGCTGATAATGACAAGAACGAGTGGAGCATATATTCCATCGTTTCTAGTTTTTTTAGTTAAACCAGTTTTATCAATTTTTAATGTATAAAAATTTACAACTAATATCGAAACATTCATTATAAAAACTAAGTTAAAGAAGGCCCAAGTAGCTTCTACACCGCCTGATCTGATAAAGGCGATATATATTGCCATTAAAACAGTAGCAATCATGAATGAACCTGCAAATCTTGTGATTAAAGTAGCAGTTTTATCTACCCCTCTACCTTTAAGAAATTTTTTAGTATCAAAGACTAACTGGTAAGCGTAGCTACCAACTATAATAAAATGTGCTAAGAAAATTATTAAATAAAATGCGTTTCCAAATTTATCGATCATAAATATCCTATGCGTTATAGTCCATGACTTGATCTGTGCACTCAACAAACTTATGAGGAGTGAAAAAATCATTCATTTGACCTAGTTGATTAATAATTGCTTGCTCATCTTTACCTTTCCACCAACAATACATTTCCATTGTATCTCCTGGCGTGTTCCAAGTCATTTGACAAGCTGCATTGTCACTTTTCATGCTCTTAACAATATCTTCCATCTTCATAGAAGCCACTGTATCAGTAAATTTTTTCTTCATTTCGGCAGACTTAAAAGTATGCGTTACCATATAGTTTTTCATTTTTCCTCCTTTATAGATTTATTTTTGATAGCTCATATAACTGAGCACTATCTACACATTCTGCATAAATCGCTTTAGCTGTAGGATTTTTCCCAGTTACAAACTCTTTCATCCCAGCTTCGTTATGAACATTAACTTTAAATAACATTCCGCTTTTATCAGGAATCATAGCCCCGACGGTTTTTTCTGGGTAAGCAACACTCTTTCTAACGCCCATACCTTCATCTGATTGCATCCAGCTAGTAAAAGTTTCTAATTTGCCCTCTTTGAATTTAAGATGTACTAACATTTCTTTTTCCATTTTTTTTCCTTTTATTTAAATTCCTTTAATTATTATTCCATTAGCTACTGAGTTTGCTAATCGAATTGGTTTTACTGGTTTATAATCTTCAGAGTCGTACCACTCTAAAGCTTTTTCATAAGTTGGAAATTTAATTACTACCGTTCTAGGATATTTCCACTCACCATCTATGACTTTGTACTCCCCAGCACGTACAAGGTATTCTCCTCCGAATTTTTGAACAGTCGGTACCACCTTACCAACGTATTCCTTATAAGCTTCAGGATTTTTAACATCTATATTAGCTATAACGTATCCACTCATATCTAGCCCGCGTAAATCGTTCTGGATAATTTTTCGATTTTTTGTTCTGAACCTTTAATTTGCTTATAAATAAATTTATTACACTCACCATTTTTAGCTTTATCAAAAGGCTTTCCATAAACTTTGTCCACATAAACATTCATGCCTTTGTTCATCTCATCATCCTTAACACCTTCAGATGTGAGGTATTCTCTAATTACCTTTACTGAAGCCAAAGCTAATTCCATGTTTTTAACTTCAATAGTATCAGCTGGTAAAACAGCAGTCGCACTGTAGTGACCTAAACACTCTATTGTTTTTTCTTTTTGAGCTTTAGTAATGTGCCCTGCAGCAAAGGCTGAGCCTAAGTAAAAGAAAGCTATCAAGATTGATAATTTTATTTTCATAATAAATCTTAGTTAATAATCTTTTAAATTAACTATGTTAAAATTTTATTTCAGGTATGCAATTTGTCTACAACCAGAAGAAGAACTAAGGAATAAGAATGATTTTAGGGGCAACACAAGTGCCATTATGTATTTCTTGAAATGCATCTGAACCTTTTTTAAGATCTCGGTACTCTATCCATCCTAAATCGCCTAATTTTTTGTCTTTTAAAATTACTAAACTATTTTTAAAGTCATCATTTGTGTAACAATAAGTTCCAACTAATGTTACTTCTTGGATTGTAAGTTTTTTAAAATTAAAAGTTCCAGAGGGTTGAGTTAAACCTATATGAACTATAGTGCCTCCAGGCGCTATTGAATTAATCGCTTGATGTCTAGTAATCTCTAGTCCCACAGACTCTAATATTAAGTCAAAATGATTTTCTTTTATAGACTTATCATCTGGTGCAACAAAACTTGCCTCAAGATATTTTCCACATTCTTCTAATCTTTTTTTATTAGGATCAGACATAATTATATTACTAGAATTTTTTTCCTTATTTAGCACCAGGCCACAAAGCAAACCTATAGCCCCCGCACCTTGAATTAAAATTTTACACTTTGATAAAGGTTTTTTTAAATTTGCCTCAGCTAATAAAACTGCATGCAAAGCAACAGCAGTTGGTTCAGCCAATGCTGCTTCTTTCGTGTTTAGACCGTTTGGTACCTCAAAAATATTTTGCTCTGGAACAGAAACTAATTCTGCTAAACCTCCATCTCTTTTTGTAGGAGTGCTCATTCCAATCATTGTTCTTTGTGGGCACAGATGCTCTCTTTTGTTTTTGCAATAATCACAGTTCTCACAACTAATAAGTGGATTGATTACAACTTCTTTATTTTTAAATTTTCCGTCTAAACTTGTTCCGCTAAACTCGTGACCTAATATAAGTGGTGGAATTCTTCTTTCATCTTTGCCGTGGTAAGCATGCATATCTGAACCACAGATACCTGATGCATGAACTTTTACTAATGCCTCGCCAGGTTTTTTAGTGGGATCTTTTTCTTCTCTGTAAACTATTTTTTCTGTTCCAGTATAAACTAAAGCATGCATTAATTAGAAAAACCGTATTTTCTTAATCTCACATCTCCGGTTCTAGCGTGAGCTTCCATTCCTTCGTATCTTGAAAGTCTAGCAGCAGCAGCTCCTACTTCCTTTGTCGATTCTTTTGTCATTCTTTGAAAGCTTAATGTCTTTATAAATTTTCCTACAAATAAACCACCTGTATATTTTCCAGCACCTTTTGTTGGTAATATATGATTTGTACCTGAACATTTATCACCGTAAGCAACCGTAGTTTCTTCTCCAATGAATAATGATCCATAATTTTTAAGTCTTTTATGAAACCAATCTAAATTTTTTGTTTGAACTTCTAAGTGTTCTGGAGCGTATTCATCACTTATCTGAACCATTTCTTCATCAGTGTCACATAGAATAACTTCTCCGTAATCTTTCCATGCAGCTTCAGCGCTTTTTCTTGGTAATTCAGGAAGTTCTTTAATTAATTCTGGTACTCTTTTTAAAACTTTGTCTGCTAAATCTTTGCTTGTTGTATAAAGCCAAGCTGGTGAATTATAACCATGCTCTGCTTGTCCAACTAAGTCAACTGCTACAATTTCAGGGTCTGCATTTTTATCAGCTATTATTGCTATCTCTGTTGGTCCAGCAAATAGATCGATCCCTACTCTGCCAAATAAAATTCTCTTAGCCTCCGCAACAAATTGATTGCCAGGACCGACTAGCATGTCAGCTGGAGCGTTTTTAAACAATCCATATGTCATTGCAGCGATTGCTGGAATTCCACCTAAATTCATAATCACATCCGCACCACATAAGTTTGCTGTATAAATAATTGTTGGATGAGCACCAACACTTGGTTTTGGAGGGCTACATGCAATTATATTTTTCACACCTGCTACTTTAGCAGTAGTTACACTCATAACGGCTGATGCAATATGGGCGAACCTCCCTCCCGGAATGTAACAGCCTGCGGTATTGACTGGCACAAGTTTTTGTCCTGCATATAAACCTTTTGATAATTCTATTTCAAAATCATTACCATAATTTTTTAATTGAGCTTCTGCAAATTTTCGAACTCTATCATGAGCAAACTTTACATCGTCTTTAGTTTTTTGATCTATAGATTTATTTATTTCCTCAATTCTTTCTTTTGAGACAATTATATCTCCTTCATATTTATCAAATTTCTTTGTTAGTTCTTTACATCCAGTTTCTTTAGATGTTTCTAAATCTTTTAAAAGCGTTTGAACGATTTCACGAGTTTTTGCATCATCTGTGGATGCTGTTTTAGGTGCTTTCTTTAAATATTTAATTGCCATATAAAAGTGTCGGTAACCACAATGCAATTTGTGGAAATATAACTATTAATATTAATCCAATTAATTGTAAAACCATAAATTGCATCATTCCAAAATATATATCTTTTAAATCCCATTCAGGCACAACACCCTTTAAAAAATAAGCTGATAAAGCGACGGGCGGCGAGAGCCAACAGGTCTGAAGATTGACGGCAACAAGAATAGCAAACCAAGTTAGGTTAAAACCAAGAGCTTCAACTAATGGCAAAATAATTGGAATTATAATCATAACTATTGGAACCCATTCTAAAGGCCAACCAAGTAAGAAAATCATCGCCATGATCATTGCTAAAATTAAATACTTATTCATCTCTAGCCCAAGTAAAAATTCAGTTAATAAAGTTGGTGTACCCAATCTAGCAAACACAGCTCCAAAGAAGTTTGAAGCAGCTACTAGAACCATTATTAGAGCTGTTATTTCTAAGGTTTTAACAAGAGCCTCTTGTAATTTAGGAAGAGTTAATTTTTTATAGGCGAGTGATAATAAAAGTGCACCCATCGCTCCACAACCTGCAGCCTCTGTAGGTGTTGCAAAACCTAATAATATACTTCCAAGTGCAGCAAAAACTAATGCCGCTGGTGGAACAAGCCCTAATAAAAATTCAATCCAAACAGTTTTCATACTAGTTGGTCTCATGTCTTCTGGTAATGGTGGACCTAATTTTGGATCCAGCATACATCTAATTGTTGTGTATGCAGCAAACAACGAAGCTAAAAGTATTCCTGGTAATATTGCGGCCGCAAATAAATCTATAACTGGAATTTCCATAATTGGCCCCATCACAACAAGCATGATGCTTGGTGGTATTAAAATTCCTAAAGTACCACCTGCCGTAATTGTTCCCGCAGCAAGCTGAACATTATAACTAGATCTATTCATAGATTTAGCAGCCATAATTCCCAAAATAGTTACTGAAGCTCCAACTATTCCTGTCGCTGCAGCAAAAATCACAGAAACAAATAAAACAGCATAATAAAGTGATCCTCTAACTCTAGCTAACATAAGTTGGAATGATGAGAACAGCCTTTCCATTAAACCAGCTTGCTCCATCATAATTCCCATGAATACAAAGAGCGGTACTGCGGCGAGAGTTTGTTCGGTCATGACCATCGAAAATTGTAAGGTCATCAAATAGAAAACTAGTTTACCAAATCCTAGATATCCAAATACAAAACCTAAAAAAATTAATGTAAAAGATATTGGAAATCCAACGAAGATAGCAAAAAGCATTACTCCAACTAAAATAATACCTAATACTGCTGGATCAATTAATTCTGCTATCATTTTTTCTCTTCTCCAGGCCACTCACCTTTTTTTGCAGCCCAATAACTTTTAAGTAATTCTGATACACCTTGAATTAAAAGAAATATAATACCTATTAATAAACATGTTTTTATAGGCCACATAAATGGCATCCAAGTTGTATCCATTCCCCTTTCGCCTCTTCGAATTGACTCTTCAACATATCCTATAGTCATGTAAAGAAAGACTATTAATCCTGGAAAATAAAATAAGATATATAACCAAAAATCTACTAGACCTTGATTTTTAGTTTTAAAATTTCTGTATAAAAAATCTGCTCTTATGTGAACTCCTTTAGAAAGAGCATACCCAGCTCCTAACATAAATAGAGCCCCATATAAAAATCTACTCATATCATAAGCCCAAATTGTCGGAGCTAAAAATAATTTTCTCATAATAACTTCATATGTCATTGCTAAGATTAAAGGCATAAGGATCCAACAAACTACATTACCTACACGTTTACTGAATCTATCAATTGAAGTTATAGTATTTGCCATCCAAGCTGGCATATCAGCTGGCATTTTACCTGAACCGCCGCGCCTCTCGGCAATCATTTCATCTGAAATGTCTATTTTTGGTGGCTTATCACTCATAATCTAGTCCTAAAAAATTAGAGCGGACCGTTAAGTCCGCTCTAAAACATTTTTAAAGTTATTGCTTATTACTTTAATGTCGCCGCGTGGGCCATTCCTAGCTTAGCGTTTGACATTTGAGCACCGCTCCAGAATGGTACGGCAATATCAGCAAACTCTTTCATTGAGTTATAAACTTTCGCGAAGAATTTATTGTCCGCTGCGTTTTTGTTCAATGTTGCCTTTGCTGCTGCCATATATTCTTTAAAGTAATCTGTTGGAGTATCTTCTAAAATTACTCCATGCTTAGTAGTAAGTTCTCTTAAAGCTTTTCCATTTTCATAGATTCTGTAGCTTAAAGATTTAGCTAATGAAGCATTTGCAGCTACTTCAAGAGATTTTTTCTCATGAGCAGTCATTTTTTTGTAAGTTTTTCCAGTAATATAAAAGTCAGCATTTACTACTACTTGGTGTAAACCTTGTAGGTAATAGTGTTTTAATACTTTTTGAAAACCAAATGTTAAATCTGGTTTTGGACAACACCATTCTGCTGCATCGATAGTACCTGCTTGTAACGCTGGTAGAATATCTCCACCACCCATTGCTACAGATGCAATACCGATATCTTTATATGTCTGACCAGGAATTCCTGGAGGTGTTCTGAATTTATATTTTCTAAAATCAGCCATGTCTTTAATTGGTTTTGGAAACCAACCTAAAGCCTCTGGGCCAACTGGTTGAAGCATAAATCCTTTAATGTCTCTACCCATTTCTTTCCATAGTTGGTCGTATAATTCTTTACCACCACCATATTGGAACCAAGATAAAAACGCTAAGTTATCTATACCTACTCCACCACCTGCTACAGGCGAACCGAATAACATGGCAGCTGGGTGATCTCCAGACCAATAGTGTGTCCATGCGAATCCACAATCTATCAATCCTTTATCAACCGCGTCTAAAGTCTCTTTTACTCCTACAACAGCACCTGCTGGTAAGATCTCAAATTTTAAAGATCCATCAGTAAGCTCTGTTACAGTGTCAGTAAAGTCCTTTAACATTTTCACTTCATCAGCTTTAGTGTTAAGAACGGTCTGACATTTTAAAGTTTTAGCATTCGCTGAAGTCATAGAAAATCCTACAAGAACAGCTAAACCGAAAACTAAAGATAATAATTTTTTCATTATTTCCCCCGTTTTGTATTAATAAAAAAGAGAATTAAACCTCTTATAAAAATCAGAGTCAAACCAAACTAATTAAACCTGAAGTTGAATAAGTCATATTAGTATGTATGAGTTTTCTCAAGTATAGGTTAAATTCTATACATGGATGAATTCGATTTTATAATTATTGGAGCAGGCTCAGCAGGATGCGTGCTTGCAAACAGGTTAAGTGCAGATCCAAATAACAAAGTTCTTTTGTTAGAAGCAGGTGGCAAAGATACTTATCCATGGATTCATATTCCTGTTGGATATTTTAAAACAATGCATAACCCAAAAGTCGATTGGTGTTTTCATACTGAAAAAGATGAAACAATGAATAATAGATCAATAAGATATCCAAGAGGAAAAACGTTAGGAGGAAGTTCTTCTATCAATGGTCTTCTTTGGATTAGAGGTCAAAGTAATGATTATGATAATTGGAGACAACAAGGTAATTCTGGTTGGGGTTGGGATGATGTTTTTCCTTATTTTTTAAAATCAGAAAATAATGAACTTGGTCCTAATGAATTTCATAATGATAAAGGTCCCATAACTGTTTCAAATAAAAAGATTAATTTAGATATGCTAGAAGAGTTTCAAAACGCTGCTGTAGAAACTGGAATACCGAGAACAGAAGATTTTAATACAGGAGATAATTTTGGTATTGGTTATTTTCAATTTACCACAAGTCGAAATAAATTATTAAAATTACGATGTAGTGCTGCTAAAGGATATTTAAATCCCGTTAAAAATAGATCAAATTTAAAAATTGTTACTAAAGCTCATGTACAAAAAATAAATTTTGAAGGTAAAAAAGCAACTGGTGTAAGCTACTATCAAAAAGAAAAAGTAATTACAGTTAAAGCTGGTAAAGAAGTAATTTTATCGGCTGGATCGATTGGATCACCTCATATTTTACAAGTTTCAGGAATTGGAGACTCAGAAAAATTAAAAAAACATGGAATAGAAACTGTTCACGAATTGAAAGGTGTGGGAAAAAACCTACAAGATCATTTAATGTTTAGGCCTGTATATAAAGTTAAAAATTTAAAGTCATTAAACAGCAAAATTAATAGTCTGATAGGGAATTTCTTTATTGGATTAGAATATATATTTAAACAAAGCGGTCCAATGACAATGGGAGCGAGTCAAGTGTGTGGTTTTGTCAAAAGTGATCCTTCAAGAGCCACTCCAAACTTACAATTTCATGTCCAACCAATTAGTACCGATATTTTAGGAGCAACAAAAATGCATGACTTTGACGGAATAACTCCAACTGTTGCTAATGTGAGACCCACAAGTAGAGGAGAGATTAATATAGCAAGTAATGACAGTAGAGATAATCCTAAAATTAAAATGAATTACTTGTCTACTCAAGATGATAGAGATGTTGCAGCTAAAGCGCTTAAAATTGTAAGAAATATAATGCTGAATACTGAAACATTTAAAAAATATGAGCCTGAAGAATATAGACCAGGTTCGCATATCACTGATGATGAGGAACTTGTTAAAGCTGCTAGTGATCATGCGCAAACTATTTTTCACCCTGTTGGAACTTGTAAGATGGGTAAAGGTGATGAGGCAGTAGTTAATGATAAATTGCAGGCACATGGAATACAAAATTTAAGAGTTGTGGATGCATCTATTATGCCCAATATAACCTCGGGTAATACCAATGCACCAACAATAATGATTGCAGAAAAAGCCTCGGACATGATACTTAACAAGTAATCATGCTTACAGAATTATTTACTCCTGAACAAATAACTATATTAACACAAATTATTTTCATCGACCTCGTCCTAGCGGGTGATAATGCAATTATCATTGGAATGGTTGCTTCTAAGTTTCCTCAGGAACAAAGAAAAAAAGTTATTTTTTGGGGAATTGGAGGCGCAGTTGTTTTAAGAATAATGCTTACTCTGCTCACAGCTTATTTATTACAAATTACAGGTCTAAGACTTATTGGAGGAATTTTATTATTATACATTGTCTATAAACTTTACGTTGATGTAATCAAAGGTGCTGCAAAAGATGAGGATATAAAAGTTGATAATTCAAGTTTTCTTAAAGCAATTTGGACAGTACTTTTAGCGGACTTTACTATGAGTTTAGATAATGTTCTCGGTGTGGCTGGAGCTGCTGGTCATCATTATCACTTATTAATTTTTGGATTAGTTCTATCTATTATATTAATGGCTGTGGCTGCTAATTTAATTTCAGGTTGGATTAAGAAATATAAATGGATTGCTTGGGTAGGTTTATTCGCGATTTTAATTGTTGCCGTTGAATTAATTTATACAGATATTAAAACTCTAATAGTTTAATGCTAAAAAAAATAAATCTTAAAAATAAAACAGCTCTTGTAACTGGGGCAGGTAAAGGTCTTGGTAAAGCTTGTGCAATAGCTTTAGCTGAGGCGGGAGCAAAGGTAATTTTATTAAGTAGAACAAAATCTGATCTAAACAAAGTAAACAAAATTATCAAAAAAACAAAAGGTTCAAGCCAATCTTTTGTTTGCGATGTAACAAATTTAGAAGATTTAAAAAAAACTTTAAATAAAATTCATCGATTAGATATATTGGTGAATAATGCTGGAAATAATAGACCCCAACATTTTACAAAAGTTAGTCAAGAAAATATGGAATACTTAACTAATCTTAACATGAAAGCTGCATTCAACGTTGCGCAATTATGTTCTCAAAAAATGGTAAAAGCGAAAAACAGAAAAAAAATTGGGGGATCTATCATTCATATGTCGTCTCAATTAGGAAGAGTTGGTTGTGAGGGACGTAACGTTTACAACATGAATAAATTTGGAGTTGAAGGACTCTCTAGAGGTATGGCATGTGAATTAGCTCCCTACAATATAAGAGTTAATACTATTTGTCCTACATTTGTTGAGACACCAATGGTTAAGAAATTTTTTAAAAATAAAAAATTTAAAAATAAAATGCTCAAAAATATTCCACTTGGCAGAGTTGCAAAAGAAAGTGATGTTGCAACTGCTGTAGCGTTTTTAGCTGCAGATTCATCTGAAATGATTACAGGGACGTCTTTATTAGTTGATGGAGGTTGGACAGCACAGTAATGGGAATATTTCTTAAAGATATAAATTTAAAAGGTAAAACTGCTTTAATTACAGGCGCAACAAAAGGTTTAGGTAGAGGTGCAGCAATTGCAATTGCTGAAGCAGGAGGAAATGTTATTGCAATTGGAAGAAATCAATCAGAACTTGATACTTTAAAAAAAGAGATCAAGAAATTTAAAGTAAATTACGTATCGTTTAATTGTGATGTAAATAATTATAATCAAATAAAGTCTTTTATAACTAAACTTAAAAAGCTTGACATTTTAGTAAATAATGCAGGAACTAATATTCCAGAACCTTTTTTAAATGTTAAAAAATCCTCAATGGAGACTTTATTAAACGTAAATACTAAAGCTGTTTTTAATGTTGCTCAACTTTGTGCGAACCAAATAATTAAACTAAAAAGAAAAAGTGGTTCAATAATAAATATTTCTTCTATATTTGGAATCGTTGCAGGACAAAAAAGAACTGTTTATAGCATGACTAAATTTGGGGTTGAAGGTTTAACAAAAGGTATGGCTTTAGATCTAGCAAAATATAATATTAGGGTTAATAGTGTTTGTCCTAACATCGTTTTAACTCCTCGAACTAGAAAATATTTTGCGGACAAAAAATATAACAAGTATGTTAAAGAAAATACTCCAATTAATAAGTTAGTAACCGTAAGCGATGTAGCAACATCAATAACTTTTTTAGCCTCTGAAGCTGCCTCTATGATTACTGGCTCATCAATAATTATAGATGGTGGTTGGACAGCAAAATGAGAATTTTCTTAGTTCTTTTTTTTATATTAAAATTTCAATATCTAAGTGCTGTTGAGTTTTTAGGAAAGTTTGAGCAAGGAGCTTTTATTTTAGGAAAAACCAATCCAAGTTCAAAAGTTAAAATCGATAATAGGAATATTCGAGTTTCTAAAGACGGTTATTTTGCTTTTGGCTTAGATAGAGACAGAAAAAATAATGTTCTAATAATAATAAAAACGGATGTAGAAACAAAAAAAATTGAAAAAAAAGTTTTAAAAAGGGAATATAAAATTCAAAGAATTGATGGTTTGCCATCAAAACAAGTTACTCCACCACCTGAAGTCTACGAGAGAATAAAAAAAGACAATGTATTAATTGGTAAAGCCAGATCTATTGATACTGCTTATGATTTTTTTAAAGATAAATTTATATATCCAATTGATAAATATATAATTACTGGAGTTTATGGCAGCCAAAGAATTTTAAATGGTAAGCCTAGAAGACCTCATTATGGAATAGATTTTCATGCTCCGGAAGGTACACCAGTAAAAGCAATGATGGATGGTGAGGTTACTTTATCAGAAAGTGATATGTATTTTACTGGAGGTACAATTATTTTTGATCACGGTCATGGTATCAGTACTTTATACATGCACATGAAGGATATTAATGTCGAAGTTGGTCAAAAAGTTAAAAAAGGTCAAATAGTTGGAACCTTAGGACAAAGTGGAAGAGCAACTGGGCCCCATCTAGATATTAGGCTAAACTGGTTTGATATTAAATTAGATCCTGCCTCAATTTTAAATTAATCTAATTCAAATTTATTTTTATAATCTTTGATTAATGACTCATCCTGTTGGTTTTTAAATAAAACAAAATCCTCTATAACTAAAACATCTAAATTAGTTCCCATAAAGCAATTGAATGCATCTTCAATGGAGCAAACTATTGGTTCACCTCGAACATTAAATGATGTGTTTACTAAAACTGGACAATTAGTATTTTTTTTAAATTCCTTAATTAAATCGTAATATCTTGGATTAGTTTCTTTATGAACCGTCTGAATCCTTGCTGAATAATCTACGTGAGTTACTGCGGGGATGCTGGATCTTTTAATATTTAATTTATCTATGCCGAACAATTTTTCATCTTTCGAACTCATCTTTATTTTTTTGTCTTTTTTAACCTCTGAAACTAACAGCATATATGGACTTTCATTATTTAATTCAAACCATTCATTTACATCCTCTCTAAGAATAGAAGGGGCAAAAGGTCTAAAGCTTTCCCTAAACTTAATTTTTAAATTTAATTCTTTTTGCATTTTTTCTGATCTTGGGTCTGCTAGTATTGATCTTCCACCAAGGGCTCTAGGGCCAAACTCCATTCTTCCTTGAAACCAACCTACAGTTTTTTCATTGGAAAGTTCTTTTGCTGTTAAAGAAATTGTTTCCTCCCTGGTATATTTATTGAAGGTAGCTTTTAAGGATTTAAGTTTTTGTTCAATTTGATTATTTTCAAATTTAGGTCCAAGATAAGATCCTTTCATTTTATCTTTATATTCAACTCTTGGCTTTTCTAATTCATGGTGCCAATAAGCTAGGGCTGCTCCTAAAGACCCACCAGCATCTCCTGCAGCAGGCTGTATCCATATATTTTCAAATATTTTTTCTTTAAGAATTTTTCCATTAGCGACACAATTAAGTGCTACTCCTCCTGCCAAACAAAGATTTGATATTTTATATTTAGATGAGACATTTTTTATTATTCTCAAGATTATTTCTTCAGTGACAGATTGTATCGATGCAGCTATATCCATATGAAATTGGGTTAATAAGTCTTTCTTTGGATTTCGTACAGGTTGTCCAAAAAGTTTAGAAAATTTACTATTAGTCATTGTCAATCCTGTAGCATAATCGAAATATTTCATATCAAGTTTAAAAGAACCGTCTTCTTTTAAATCTATAAGTTTATCTAATATAACATCTTTAAAAATAGGTTTACCGTAAGGGGCAAGCCCCATCAGTTTATACTCTCCGCTATTAACTTTAAAACCAGTATAATAAGTGAAAGCTGAGTATAATAAACCTAAAGAATGTGGAAAATAAATTTCTTTAATGATTTCTAAATTATTCTTATT
>CACIWE010000002.1 GCA_902590285.1 uncultured Pelagibacteraceae bacterium
TATCTCTTTTTAAACCAACTACTTTATCCTTCTCATACTCAGGCTCCCAACCTTTATCTTTAAGAATTTCAAAAACACGTTTTAATTGTTTGTAATTAATTCTTTTTAGATCATCTTTATTAAAAAGAAACTTTTCGTGCTCAACACCAATTCTTTGGTTGTTGTTTTTTTTAATTCCGTCGATGAAATATTGAATTAATTGTCTTTTATTTTCGATAGTCGTTTTTGAATTATTGCTCAAACGTTTTTAACTCTAATACATTTCCGTTTGGATCTTCAACAAAAAATGTATTTTGCTCGAATTCCGTTCCTTTAAATCTTGTGTAAGGTTTATCTATGAATTTGATTTTGTTAAGCTCAATATTAGCTTTAATTTTATCAAATACCTCTTTTTTCAAATGAACTCCAAAATGAGGAACAGGAACGTCTCCCATATCTACATCATGTCTTTCTCTAGGAAGCTTCATAGATGTTTGATGCAAAGTAAGCTCATTACCCCAAAAATCAATATCAACCCATTTGCCTTTTTCTCGGTTACCTGTTTTACATCCTAATATCCCCGTGTAAAAAGCTTCTGCTTTCTCTAAATCTCCTGCAGGGATAGCTAAATGAAATGAATTACTCATAGGGATTTATATACATTCTCCTTTAAATTTTACAAGTAGACATTATATATAAATTATGAACGATTACTTAGAATCTATAAAAAAAAGAGACCCTGCGGCGAAATCGATATTAAGTATTATTCTCACTTATCCTGGGGTTAAGGCAGTTTTACTTCACAGAGTAGCAAATTTTTTTCACATCGCAGGCTTTCATCTTATTGCGAGAATAATTTCTCAAACATCTAGATTTTTTACAGGAATAGAAATTCATCCAGGTGCAAAAATTGGTAAAAACTTATTTATCGATCATGGTATGGGCGTAGTTATTGGGGAAACTTCAGAGGTTGGAGATAATGTTACAATTTATCATACAGTAACATTGGGCGGAAGTTCACCAAGTATTGATAGTGAAAGACAACGTCATGAAAAAAGACACCCTACAATTGGAGACGACGTTGTTATTGGTTCGGGTGCACAAATCATTGGTCCTGTTGTTGTAGGAAAATGTGCAAGGATTGCAGCTAATGCAGTTGTTGTAAAAGATGTCCCTGAAAACGCTACAATGGTAGGCATACCTGCAAAAGCTGTTAAATTAGAAAACAAAGGAAGCTTTAGACCTTACGGCGTTGATGATAAAGTTAAAGATGAGCAATAAAGACTGGGATCCTAATTTAACTCCAGAACAAAATTATGTTTTAAGACAAGAAGGAACAGAGTCCCCTGGCAGTAGTCCATTGAATAACGAAAAGAGGGAAGGTTCTTACCACTGCGTAGGATGCGGAACAAAGCTTTTTGACTCAAGCACAAAATATGAAAGCGGATCTGGTTGGCCTTCTTTTTTCAAATCTTTACCCGATGTTTTTGAAGAAAAAACAGACATGCATATAGGCTACCCAAGAACAGAATATCATTGTAAAAAATGTGGCGGTCATCACGGCCATGTGTTTGAGGATGGGCCAAAACCTACTGGAAAACGTTATTGCAACAATGGCGTGTGCTTAGTTTTTAAACCTAAGAGTTAAATAGTTATTAACAAACCAATTAAGTGTTTTAATACAACTTAGCAACAAATTAAATTATGTGATGCCATGTCCTCTAGACCAAGGCTACATAAATTCGTAAGATTAACATTTCATCCACCATGAAGAGTAACATTATTTCCCTTATACTAAGTCTCTTCTTTTTTCTTTTTACATCACAGTTAAACGCATCAGACCAAGCTTGGAATATAGCTCAGGAAGGAAACAAAATTATTTTAATTAGACACTCATTGGCTCCAGGAGGTGGAGATCCAGCAGGCTTTAAAATTGATGATTGTAAAACACAAAGAAATCTAAGTAAAAAAGGTGTTAATCAATCCAAAAAAATTGGAAAATTATTTAAAAAGAATAAAATTCCCATAGATCAAGTTTTAAGTAGTCAGTGGTGTAGATGCAAAGATACCGCTAAATATGCTTTTGGTGATTATAAAGAATTTAATGCGTTAAACTCTACTTTTCAGTCTCCATATAATAAGAATGAAGGAAAACAATTAAAGGAACTCTATAATTACGTGAAGAAATGGAATGGGAAAGGTAAAAATTTAGTATTGATTACTCATTACAGCATTATCACTGCTGTAACTACTGCAGTTCCAAGCTCAGGGGAAATGGTTATTACAGATAAAAATTTTAAAGTTTTAGGAACAATTCAAACTGATTAAACAAAAATATAGTAAAGAATTGCAATAATAATTAAATATTCAATTACGGTTTTAATTCTTATTAAATTTTCTTTGTTTTCGAACTTTGAATTGATGAATAAGCTAATTCGACCAAAAGTTAGTTGAACAAGCGCAATGATAAAAACTATTCCTATTAAAACGTAGTAGAATTTAAAATTTTTAAAACCATAAATACAAGCAGCAATAAAAGTTAACCATGAAATATTTGAAACAAATAATGTTATCAAAAACCCTGATCCTTTTTTAAATAAACTCTGTGTTTTAATAAATGTGAAAGACCAAAGAAGTGTAAATAGAAAGCCAATGTATTTAATTATCATGAGCTAATATTGTAATTGCGGGAAAGATTAAAGGCAAATATAAAGATTATATGATTGTGAAGTTAACTTTTGCATTTGGAGCTGGATTTATAAGTTTTTTAACTCCATGCGTATTACCCATTATTCCAGGTTATATCTCTTACATTACTGGAAAAAATCTAGATGAAATTGAACAAGATAGACGAGGCGTTCTTATTAAAACTATTTTGTTTTCTGTAGGATTTTCGCTTGTATTTATTGTTCTAGGAGCAACAGCTTCGGCTGTAGGAAATATATTATTATTTTTATCTAATGAATTAAGAATTGCAGCAGGAATTTTAATTATTCTCTTTGCACTTCAAATGTTGGGAATTTTTAATTTTAGTTTCTTAAATCAAGAAAAAAGGATGGAAACCCAAGGCTATAAAAATAATTATGCTTTTCCATTATTAGTTGGAGCAGCATTTGCTTTTGGATGGACGCCATGTATTGGGCCTGTTCTAGGATCCATTCTAGCTTTATCTGCAACAGAAGCCTCAGTTAGTTCTGGGGTATTGTTGCTTTCATTTTACTCTTTAGGTTTGGCAATTCCATTTATTTTATCTGGCTATTATATGAGTAAATTTTTAACAACCAGAAAAGGTTTTAGTAAATATTACGGAAGAGTTACTAAAACAGGTGGAGTAATTTTATTACTCACGGGTATTTTGATTGCTACTAATCAAATCCAAGTTATAAGTTATTATATTTTGACAATCTTTCCTTTCCTTACTACGCTTGGTTAATGAGCGATATTTCTGTCTTAGGTATATTTGTAGCTGACATAAGTTTTTCAGGACCAAAGATTCCTGCTATTGGAGAAACAATATTAGGAAATAAATATAATGTTGGACCCGGTGGAAAAGGCTGTAATCAAGCAGTGGCTATTGCAAGATTGGGTGCAAAAGTAAATTTCATTAGCAAGATTGGAAAAGACTCTTACGGTGAATTAGCTTTAAACACACTAACAAAAAATAAAATTAATACTGAAAGTGTTATTCAAGATGAAAATTTACAAACTGGTGTGGCTGGAATTTTAGTTGATCAGAATTCTGGAAAAAATGCAATCAATGTTATCGTTGGAGCGCCTTCGACTTTAAAAGTTGCTGAGATAGATAAACACATCAATATTATTAAGAATTCAAAGATCTTTTTAACTCAACTTGAAGTTCCTAAAGATGTCACCTTACACTGTCTTAAAACTGCTAAGGAGAATGGATGTTTAACTATATTAAATCCCGCACCTGCATCAGAAATTACAAAAGAATTTTATAGGAATATTGACTATTTTACACCTAATGAAACTGAAGCAGAGTTTTATACTGGTATAAAAATTACAAATGAAAAAGAAGCAAAACAAGCAGCAGACAAATTAATAAATTTAGGAATAAAAAAAATAATAATAACATTAGGAGAAAAAGGATTATTTTACTCTGATGGAAAAGAAGAAATTTTTTTAAAAGCTTCCTCAGTTAAAGCTATTGATACTACTGGAGCGGGTGATGCTTTTAATGGAGGTTTAGCATTTGGATTATCAAAAGAAAAGCCGATTAAAGAGTGTTTAGAATTAGCAAATAAAGTTGCCGGTATATCTACAACTAAACTTGGAGCCGGTGATGCGATGCCTTTTTTGAAAGATATTAGTTAAGCTAATAACTTATCAAGCTCACCGTTTTTATTAGCTTCTTGAAGTTTATCATTACCACCCACGTAATGATCACCTATAAAAATTTGAGGAATAGTTCTTGCGCCATTTGTTCTTTGTAACATTTCTTTAGCATTTGCTGGATCTGCCCAAATATCAATTTCTTCTATTTCAACATTTTTCGTTTTTAATAAAGCTTTAGCAGCCGCACAGTAAGTGCAAGGATTTCCAGTATACATTGTGACTTTTTTCATAATTAATATATATCAGTTAATTTAATTTTTTCTCTAAGTTTTTTTCTACCTAATTGAAATTTTTTTCTATGTTTGATGCTTGTGTTATGAACTCTTTTCCTCCAAAGCCTAAAAGATCCAGGCTTTAAATTCTTTCTCATGATTTTTATAACATCAGACTCTGACTTACCGGTTTTCTCTTTTATTTCTTCGAATGTAATTCTGTCAGCCCAAGCAGCCCATATTATCCAATTTTCATCTTTTTTTTTTGGCTCTGGGTTTTTAACTTTAGTTTGTGGGAAAGAACTTTTTTTCTTCATATAATTCTATATAGTCTTTAATAATATGTTTCCAAGTGACTATTTAATTTTTCTTCAAATTATATTATTTTTATTTATTACTCCTGGTCTTCCAAGGGTTGTGATTGTTTCTCATACTTTAAATTATGGTTTAAAAAGATCTGTTTGGACTGCCGTTGGCGATGTTAGTGCCAATATATTACAGGGAATTTTAGTCGTATTTCTTATTGGCTCTTTTTTAAGTGATAATCCTGAAATTTTATACTATCTGAAATGGGCTGGAATTCTTTACATAGTTTATCTTGCTTATGATACTTATACTGCAAAAATTAGCTCTATAGAGTCAGGCGAGCAAAGTTCAAAATCAACTTTTTCATTTTACAAAGATGGTTTTATGGTTGCAGGATTAAGTCCAAAAGCAATTATTTTTTTTGGAACTATTTTTTCTTCCTTTATTAATTTTGAGAGTAATGTTTTTTCACAATTTATAATTTTAATGATCACTTATGTTGTTCTCGATTTTTTAACTTTGATGATTTATGGAATGGCAGCAGAAAAAATTTCTATTTGGTTAAAAAACAAACCTAAAGTTTTAAATACAATCTCAGCGTGTGTATTACTTATAATCGCGCTATACGTTGCTGCGACACAGAGTTTTAATTAATTCTTACGGTTGTCAAAAACTTCATTTCTTGTTTTAATTATTCAATTTTAATTAATTAATTAACAACAAAGAGGGAAATAATGAATAAACTAGTAAAACTATTTATTACATCTATTTCAGCTATAACTTTAGCGCTTGTTTCTTTCACTTCATCTTTTGCAAAAGTTGAAGGTGATTACATAGTGTTAGGTTCTGCAATATCTCTTACAGGTAAATACTCTTCAAATGGAGTTCATACTCAAAACGGTTACAACATGGCCGTAGAAAGAATTAACAAAATGGGTGGAGTAGAAGTACAAGGTAAGAAATATAAGTTTGAAATTATCTATTACGATGATGAATCAAACCCAAAAAGAGCCGCTCAGTTAGCTGAAAGACTAATTAAACAAGATGGCGTTCATTACATGCTTGGACCATACAGTTCAGGTTTAACGAAAGCCATTGCACCAGTAACCGAGAAATATAAAATTCCTATGGTTGAAGCAAATGGTGCATCTAGATCTTTATTTACTAAAGGATACAAATATTTGTTCGCGGTGTTATCACCAGCAAACCAATACCTTGAAGTAGCAATTGATTTAGCGGTAGAGAAAAACGGTGGTAAAGGAGTAAGAATTGCTCAAGCTTTTGAACAAGACGCTTTCTCACAAGACGTGAGACTTGGTATTTTAGATGCAGCAAAAAGAACTGGATCTGAAATTATCATCGATGACAAACTACCAAAAGAACTTAACGATATGGCAGCGACGTTGGCAAAAGTAAAAGCTACTAAGCCAGATGTGCTTGTTGTATCAGGTCACACAAAAGGTGCGTTAACTGCAATTAGACAAATATCTGAAATGAAAGTTGATGTTCCTATGTTAGCGATGACACACTGTGATGCTGCTAAACTTTCTAAACAACACGGAAAGAAATCAGAATACGCATTGTGTGCTTCTCAGTGGCATAAAAATTTATCTTATAAAGATAAGTTTTTTGGTTCAGGTAAAAAGTATGACAAAGACTTTAAAAAAGAATTTGGTTATGCTCCGCCGTACCAATCAGCTGAATCTTCTGCAGCATTATTAGTATTTAAAGATGCGTTCGAAAGAGCAAATTCTTTTGATAGAGATGCAGTGAGAGATGCGCTAGTTGATACAGAAATGCAAACTTTCTATGGAAACATTAAATTTGGACCTGGTGGTCAAAACGTTGCTAAGCCAATGATATTGTTCCAAGTAAGATGTAAAGGTGATGAGTGTGAGAACAAAGTTGTAGCTCCTACAAAATGGGCTTCTGATAAGTTCTATCACCCAATACCAAAGTGGTCTGAAAGAAGTTAATAACTTCTAATTATTTAGAAAAAGCCCCTAGTTTTCTAGGGGCTTTTCTTTTATAAGTTTTGAAATTTTATGGACTTTCTAATTTTTAAAGCTCCAATGTTAATGGTCCAAGCGTCATTGGACGGTATTCTTCTAGGAATTTTATTTGCACTAATTGCTTACGGAATGGCTCTTCAATGGGGAGTAATGAATATCATCAATATTGCACAAGGTGATTTAGTAATTCTTGGAGGTTATATCGCATACACGATGTACCTTGTAGGAATACACCCAGCTTGGGGTGTAATTGTTTCTCCAATTATTATGTATTTTGTCGGAGTGCTTTTATATAAATTAGTGATAAACAAAGTCGTAGATCGAGACTTATTTATTTCAATATTAGCAACTTTCGGTATTGCAATAGTATTTCAACAATTAATGAATTTTATTTTTGGTGCTGACGTAGTTGTGGCACAGTCTGAATATGGAACAACAATGTTATTTGATAATTCAGTAACCCTACCAAATTCAAAAATATTCTCTGCTTTTATTAGTGTTTTATATGCGGTGGCTTTAGTTATTTATATGAAAAAATCTAGACTTGGACGAGCTATTAGGGCCACAGCTCAAAATGCTAGGGCAGCAAAAATTCTTGGTGTAGATACAGAAAAAGTTTATGCCGCAACTTTTGGTATAAATGCAGCGTTATGTGGTATTGCAGGTGCATTAATATCAATAACTCTAACACTTCACCCTTATGTAGGACTTCCTTACACAGTTAGATCTTTCATGATAGTGATTGTAGCTGGTCTTGGAAATTTACCAGCAGTAGCTCTTTCAGGTATGGGATTAGGATTATTTGAAGAGTTCGCAGATTATATTTTAGGAACAGAATTTAGAATTGGCGCAGTGTTTATGCTTCTAGTTTTCATATTAGTTTACAGAAGATTTAAACTTTCAAAGAAAAGGGAATATTTAAAATAAATGAATAAAGTAAAACAAAAAGATTTAATATTATATTCCGGTCTAATTATCTTAGGTTTAGCCGCACCTTATTTATTCTCAGCTTTTAAAGTTCAGCTTACATATCTTTGTGTCTTGATCGTTCTAGCGATGACATGGAACTTGCAAGGTGGAGAAATGGGTTACAATACTTTTGGAAATATACTTTTCTATGGTCTTGGAATGTACCTCACTGCCTCAGTTCAGGTTGGTATGTTTTTTCCATTAGCAGAATGGACAGAAAGTGGTGGAGAAAAAACTTTCGTACATACTACAGCACAATATTTTCAAGGAATAGGTGTTGGATTATTAGTTTCAGCTATTATACCTGCCATTATAGCAGGAGCTATAGGTTATGCTATTTTAGGATTGAGAGGCCATTATTTTGCGATTTGTACTTTAGGTTTAGGTATTGCTGCAGGTGAAATTGCTGGAGGAATAGAAATTATTGGAGCAGGTCAAGGTTTTACAACACCACCTTTTCCTGCAGAAATAGTTGATACCGAAGCAAGAGGAAAGTTTTTCTACTTTTTAAGTTTCGCATTATTAATCGGCACATTTGTTTTTGTTAAATATATTTACGGATCTAGATTTAAATTAATTTTAAATGCGATAAGAGATAATGAAGATAAAGCAGAAGCTATGGGTATCCAAACGATGAAGTATAAAATTACTGGTTGGATGTGTTCAGCTTTTTTCTGTGGTCTTGCCGGTGGAATTATGGGCGGACTAATCGGATACATAGACTCCACAGACGTTGCATTTGATGGAAGAGAGATGGGAGTATTCATGGTGCTAATGGCAATACTTGGCGGTAAAGGAACTTTATGGGGACCAGTTATTGGCGCAACTTTATTTCATTTCTTTAAAGAGGGTCTTTGGACTCTTATTTTAGGTTGGCAATATGTTGCACTAGGAGTTTTAATTGTCGTGATTGTAATTTATTTCCCAGAAGGATTAATGGGTTGGTTAAGAGAAAAATACCCTGAAAGATTTGGTGAAGTTATTGATGAGAAAGATCGAAAGGCACAGGTGGAATTAAAATGAGTATTTTACAAGTTAAAAATGTAAGTAAATCTTTTGGCGGTGTTCAGGCGAACGTAGATATTTCAGTTTCTGTAGAACAAGGATCAATTGTTGGTTTAATAGGACCAAACGGTTCTGGTAAAACAACTTTATTTAATTCGATTGTAGGAACACATCCTATTGATCAAGGTTCAATTGTATTTGATAATACAGAAGTTTCCGAAATGCCTGTTCCTGCAGTAGCTAAATTAGGTTTACTAAGAACATTTCAGCAAACAAAAATATATACAAAACTAAACTGCGTTGAAAATATGTTAATCAGCCATAAGGCTAGCGACTCTGGATTTATATTCGCGAAAATACCTACTGACCTTACTGAGAAAGCAGAAAATCTTTTAAACTTTGTGGGTCTTTACCAAAAAAGAAACTTAAGAGCAGGGGATCTTTCTTTTGGACAACAAAAATTATTAGAATTAGCAATGGCTTTGATGAATGAACCAAAAATGCTTTTATTAGATGAGCCTACAGCTGGGATTAATCCAACATTAATTAATGGAATTATAGATAGGTTGATTAAGATAAACAAAGATTACGGAATAACTTTATTGGTTATCGAGCACAATATGAAAGTAATAATGAGTTTAGCACAAAGAATTTTTTGTTTAGCACACGGTAAAATGTTGGCAGAAGGTTCACCTGATCAAATTAAAAATGATAAGCGAGTAGTTGATGCTTATTTAGGAGCACAGTAATGGCAAATCAGTACGATGTATTAGGTAAAGCACCTGGTTTAGAAGAGCTAAACAAGCTATCACCTAGCGATGTTCATCTAACTATTAGAGGTTTAAACGCTGGCTATGGAAAAATGGAAATTCTTCATAACTTCGATTTAACTGTCAGTAAAGGCCAGTCATTATGTTTAATAGGACCTAACGGAGCTGGTAAATCTACTATACTTCATTCTATATATGGTTTCACAAATATTTTTGACGGAAAAATCGAATTAGACGGAAATGAAATTACCAAATTAACTCCAGCTGAAAAATTAAGTAAAGTTGGTGTTGCTTATATCTTGCAAGATAACTCAGTGTTTCCTGATATGACGGTTGAAGAAAATCTTTTAATGGGAGGATATATTAAAGATAAGCAAGACGAGGCCTACGAAGAAGCGGAAAGAATATTCCAAAAATATGATAGATTAAGAAATAGAAGAAACCAGCCAGCAAAAGTTTTATCAGGTGGTGAGAGAAGGTTGTTAGAAATTTCAAGAGCGCTAGTAATGAAACCTTCAGTTCTACTAGTGGATGAACCATCAATTGGTTTGGAACCAAAATACATTGGTATGGTGTTTGAAATTTTAGAAGATCTTCAAAAAGCAGAGAAGAAGACAATCATTCTAGTAGAGCAAAATGCTAAAAAAGGTTTAGAGTTTGCAGATATTGGATATGTTTTAGTATCAGGTCAAACTGCAATCGCAGGTAAAGGTAACGATCTACTTAAAAATCCAGACGTAGGAAGATTATTCCTAGGTGGTTAATGATTAACCACAAAATATTTTTACAAGGTCTTAAATCATTAAAAGGTTCAAGAAGTCCAGCCATTCCACTAGGAGCATGTTTTATTGCACTAGGAGCTCTATTAAAAGATGCTGGCTTTAATTTACAACAAAGCGCTGCTTCAAGTTTATTTACTTACGCATTGCCTGGGCAATTAGTAATGGCAGAGTCATTACTAGTGGGTGCCTCAATTGTAAATATATTTATAGCTGTATGGTTAGTTAATTTTAGACTTTATCCAATGACGGTTTCTTTATTTCCATTACTTGATCATAAGTCACAACCAAAATGGAAATACTATTTATCTTGTCATTTCTTGGCAGTAACCTCCTGGTTAATAGCTAAAGATGGTTACAAAAAAATAGATAAAAAAAATCGAATAGATTTTTGGATTGGAATAGGAATTGGAACCTGGTCTACAGCAATTTTGATGACTGTAATTGGTTATTTGTCCGCAGACTATCTTAATAAAGATATATTAATTGGTCTCGCTATAGTTAACCCTGTTTATTTCTTTTGTATGATGATAGGCGCAATGAAAAATTTAAGTATTTCTATTGCTGTAATTGGAGGAACAATTTTAGGTCCATTTATTTATTTGATTTCAACTGAGTGGGCTTTGTTATTTGCTGGTCTTATTGCAGGAACTATTGCTTTTTTATTTGGAGGTAAAAATGGCGAGTAGTCAGATAATAATTTTGGCAATAGTAGCAACATCCGTTGCAACATTTATTTCCAGATTTATGGGAGCACTCACTTCAGAAAAGGTAAGTGTAAAATCAAAAGTATTTCAATGGTTTAATTGTGTGGCTTATTCAACTCTGGCAGCTTTATTGGGTAGAATGATAATTTTTCCAGCAGGTGTGCTAGCTGACAGTGCGTTATTTGTAAGAGTGTTTGTTTTAGTAATATGTATTTTAGTATTTGTTTTTAGTAAGAAAAATTTAGTTATACCAACAATTTTATCAGCAATACTTTTAAGTTTTTTTAATTCAATATAAAAACTTATTGTGTTAAACTTAATAATGGAGCCAATATTCGCAATCTTTATACTTTTATGGATTGCCGGCCAATCATAGGGCCTTATGAGTTTTAAAATTGAAAATCATCAAAAATCAAAAAGAGTTCGTGTAATTAAATTTGAAGAGTCAGATTTAGATAGATTAATTTTCCCATTTAAAAAACACACTATACTATCTTTAGAGTACAAACCTTTCTCAAGATTTAGCTTAGCAAAGAGTTTAGATGAGGTATTCGAAAATAAACTTAGTCAAACTTTAATTAAAATTCTTAAAGATAGAGAAACCGGAACTGTTATAGTCGAACCTGAAATCAATAATAAAAAATTTGATAAAGATTTTTTAGTAAAATTATCCACTGGACTTGCTTACTTGGTAGGAAACCCTAATTTTGACTCAATGACTAGTAAATATTATGCAAGGTTCCATGTCAAACATCAGGATAGTAGCGACTCTTATTTGAGAAAAGCTTATACAAAATTAGATCTACACACTGATGGTACTTATGTAAAAGAAAAAACAGATTGGTTAATTATGACTAAAATGGAGGAACAAAACGTTAGCGGAGGAGAGAGTGTAATTTTACATTTAGATGACTGGGAACATTTAGAACAATTAAGTAATGACCCTGTAGGACAACAAAATTTTATATGGGGATCACCTAAAAGTAAAAATGTAGATTATAAAGTCGAACACCCTGTATTCTCAAAAGATAAAAAAGGAAAACCAACTATTTCTTATATTGATCAATTTCCAGAACCAAAAAATATGGAGCAAGGTTTATTTCTACAAAGGCTATCCGATGCATTAGAGGAAAGTAAAAATAAAGTTATTTTTCCATTAACAGTTGGATCAACAATTTTTTCTAATAATTATTTTTGGTTACACGGAAGAAAAGCATTTAATGAGCATACTGGGTTATCTAGAGAATTACTAAGAATCAGGGGAACTTTTTTTAATTAATTAAGAAATATTTCAAATTAGAGTTATTGACTCTTACTGATCATTCATTTTTAATAATATTTTAATTAATTAATTAACAGAGGGAAATAATATGTTTAATAATTTGAAAAAATTAATTAGCTTGGTTTTCGCGACTGTTCTTTTAACTTCAATCTCATCTACTAGTTTCGCAGTCGATAAGTTGCATTTCATTATCGGTGGTGGTGCTGGTGGTGGTTGGGATGGAACTGCTAGAGGAACTGGTGAAGCTTTAACTAAAGCTGGTTTTCTAAAAAGTGCTTCATATGAAAATATGTCGGGTGGTGGTGGAGGAAAAGCTCTATCTTACATAATCAATTCGAAGCCAGAAGGAACTATATTAGTTCAATCAACACCTTTAGTATTAAGATCAATCACTAGACACAAAGGTTACGTAAAAGGTTCTGGTGTATTATCTTACAAGGATGTTAAACCAATCGCTGGGGTAATCGGTGACTACGGTGCAATCGCAGTTGCTAAAAACTCACCATATAAAAACTTTAAAGATGTAGTGGATGCTTACAAAAAAAATCCTAAGTCAGTTAAAATGGCTGGTGGCTCTGTAAGAGGAAGCATGGACCATTTAATTGGTGCACTTGCATTTCAAGAGGCTGGTGCAAATCCTAACGACGTAGTTTACGTACCTTACGATGCTGGTGGTAAAGCTTTAGCTGGACTTCTATCAGGAGAAACTCAAATTCTTTCAACTGGTTTGGGAGAAGTAATGGGTGCTAGAGACCAAGTAAGAATTATTGGCATAACAGCTCCTAAAAGAGTAGGTGATGCTCCAGAAGTTCCAACTCTAAAAGAACAAGGATACGATGTTCAGTTTGTTAACTGGAGAGGTTTCTTTGCTCCTAAGAGCATGCCAAGTGGAGATGTAAAGAAGATTGCTAAAATGTTAGGCGATGTTCAAAAAACTCCAGAATGGGAAACAGTTAGAAAAAGAAATGCTTGGGTAAATATTTATAATCCAGGAAGTAAATTCGACAGTTTCTTAAAGAAACAAACGAAAGAAATGACAAAGTTAATGAAAAAACTAGGTGTGATCTAGTTAGTTAACTTAGAAGAAGAGCAGTGAAAATAAATTCAGTCAAAATTATCTCGCTGCTCTTTTTTATTTTATCGGCATTTTATTTATACACCGCACATCAAATACAAGTTTTTGCCTTCGATGAAGGCGCACCTTTTAATGCTAAAACTTTTCCGATTTATTTAGGTTATGCAGGAATGTTTTTCTCTGGTCTAAAAATTGTTTTACCAGATCAAAAACCAATAAAAATTGATCCAACGTATTTAGAATTTAAAAAAACAATTTTGCTAGTGTTAACAATGATTGTTTATGGCGCAACGATACTTAAAGTTGGTTTCTTTTTATCAACTTCTCTTTTTTTAGTTTTTTCTTATTATTTTTTAGGTGAAAGAAGATGGAAATATATTATAATTTTCTCTTTCCCATTTGTTGCAATTTTTATGTATCTCTTACACGGAGTGCTAGCTGTTTATCTTAGAGATCCATTATTAAAATACATAGGAATAATAGGATGATTGAGGGTATTCTAATTGGTTTAAAAACTGCTTTATCTTTTCAAAACTTAATGATGGTAATGATCGGTTGTTTTGCAGGAACAATTATCGGAATGCTTCCAGGCTTAGGGCCCATGACTGCAATTGCTTTAATGATTCCTATAACCTATGGCTTTGATCCTGCAACAGGTTTAATCTTAATGGCTGGAGTTTATTATGGAGCAGTATTTGGTGGTTCAACATCATCTATTTTAATTAATGCTCCAGGTGTTCCAGGAACAGTAGCAACTTCATTTGACGGTTATCCTATGGCGCAACAAGGTAAGGCAGGTAAAGCATTAGCCATTGCTGCTTATAGTTCTTTTGCAGGTGGAACGATATCAGCAATTTTTTTATTAATAGCAGCTCCAAGTTTATCTAAAGTTAGCTTATCTTTTAGATCACCCGATTATTTTGGTCTAATGATTTTAGGTTTAACTGCTGTAGCGGCCTTTTCTTCTAAAGGAAACTTTTTAAAAGCAATGATGATGTGTGTATTAGGGTTAATGTTAGCTTCAGTAGGTCAAGATACTTTATCTGATATTCCAAGATTTACATTTAACACCATGAACTTATCAGACGGAATAAGTTTCGTTTTAGTTGTTATGGCAACATTTGCGATGAGTGAAGCTCTTACTATTATTATTAAAGGAAACGACCCCTCTAAAGCTGCAAAACAAATATCATTAACAGATCTAGGGTCAATAAAAGTAAATAAAGAAGAGACAAAACAAATGGCTGCTACTATTCCTCGTTCTTCTATTTTAGGATTTATTATTGGAGTACTACCTGGAGCAGGGGCAACTATTGCATCTTTCTTAGCTTATGGAATGGAAAGAAACTTTGTTAAAAGTGAAGAAAAAGAAAAGTTTGGCAAAGGAAGTGTACAAGGTTTATCCGCGCCTGAGACTGCTAATAATGCAGCTTGTTCAGGCTCTTTTGTTCCGTTACTCACATTAGGAATTCCAGGAAGTGGAACAACAGCAGTTATGCTTGGAGCTTTATTAGGTTTTGGAATTCAGCCAGGGCCAAGATTATATGAAACTAATCCAGATATTTTTTGGTCAGTTATTATGTCTATGTACATAGGAATGGTAGTGCTATTAATTTTAAATCTTCCTTTAATTCCTTATATTGCAAGAATACTTGCGGTTCCAAGAACATTCTTAATTCCTATGATTTTATTTTTCTCAGTAACTGGAATTTATTTAATGTCCTTTAATAATTTTGATATTTTTTTAATGATAGGAATAGCAGTTATTGCAACTATTTTAAGACTTTATGATTTTCCAATGCCTCCATTAATTTTAGCATTTGTATTAGGAGGTTTAATGGAGGAAAACTTAAGAAGGTCTCTTTTGATTAGTGATGGATCTTGGGCTTTTTTATGGGATAGGCCTCTGACCCTATGCATTATGATGACGATACTCCTGATTATATGCTGGCAAATATATAGCTCTTTAATTTCGAGGAAAATATAGCTTTGTTGTATAAAAATCACATAATAAACCAGTAAAATCAACATTTTTTGAAAATTCCGAGGCAAAAAAGTGATTGACCAAGATTGGTACTATGCTAAAGATTTTCTGTTAATTTATAAATTAAGGAAACAAAATGAAAAAAATTACTTCAATAGTAATATTTTTATTATTTGCTACTGCTCAAACAGTAAAAGCAGATTTCGCAGTTGGAATCACAGGTGCGATGCACATGTTTGAAGCAAGTGGTACCGAAACTACTAGACAAAGTGCTCAAAAAAACACCGGAAGTCACGATGAGGACGCAGTTGTTCCCGAGCTTTTTATTGAAGCATCTGGTGATAATGGCGTAACAGTTGGTATGTCTTATATTCCAACAAGAGAATTAGGAAACAAATCAAGATCTGATACTAATTCTGATGGAGATACAGGTACTTACACAGCTAAAGCGGAACTTGATAATGTTGTACAACTTTATGTAGATGTTCCTTTTGCTGAAACTTTTGGCTCAACCGTCTATGGTAAAGTAGGTATTCAACACGCTACTATTACGACTTTAGAATCTTTAAATTCAGGATCATCTTATCCTGATGAAGATGTATTAGGTTTAACTGTAGGTTTAGGCGCTAAAGGTGACTTACCTTATGGAAACAACTTATTCTACAAAGTTGATTTGACGTACACTAACTTTGATGATTATACAGCAGACTCTGACTCGTCTCCAGCTAATAAACTTGAGGCAGAATTAGAGGACACGGCTTTAAAATTGTCAGTTGGTTATAAATTTTAAAAATATTTAGCTAAATATTCACAAAAACCCACAATTTTAATTGTGGGTTTTTGTATTAAAGTCTAACATATTTTTTTTCTTTATCTATCGACCAATCTTTAGTTCCATTTGCTACGATAAATAAAAATCCACCAGCTAATCCTAAGTTTTTAAGAAACGCAATTGTTTGCATTTGATCAACAAAATCGAAGTGAAATAAAAACGCAGTAGCTATACAGAAAATTGCGAGTAGACCTGCAGAAACTCTTGCTTGATATCCTACGATGACAAATAAAGGTAAAATTAATTCTACAGCTATAGTTGGATATAATAAAAATCCTGGAATTCCATACCCCTCCATCCAGCTCATTGTACCATCGATACTAAAAATTTTATTATACGCTGAAATCAAAAATAAAGCGGAGATAAGAAGTCTGCCAAGAAGATCAATTAAATTTGCCATATAAATTTGTACTGAATTGAACTATATGAGTCAAAAACTGATGAGTTTAATTTAGGCTTTTTTAGAAATTATTTTCAATATTACTGGCACAGTAAATAAAATCATCAGTAATCTTATTATATGGTGAAATGAAACAAACTCAGGATCTAGATCAAAGAAAATGGCTATCACTGCAACTTCATAAATTCCTCCCGGGCAGTAGGAAAGCAACAAAGTAAAAAAGTTTTTATCAATAATTAGACCTGCAACAACTGCTGCAGCAACTCCTAATATTATTAATAAGAACGTCGCTACAAAACTATGCAAAGCATTTCTTGCTATTTCTCCAAAAGTTTTGTCAGCAAATCTACACCCCACCGAAGAACCTAATATTAATAAACAATAATCAATGATGTCAGGAGATACTTGATAACTTGCAATTTCTACAATTTGCAATAAACCACTTGCAACTAAAGTTCCTGTCAACAGAGCAGCAGGAACTTTTATCTTTTCAAAGAATAAAATTAAAATTACTGACGATACAATTAAAATCATTAAATGGTATAAATTTTGATGAGCAAAAATCTCTTCAGAAATATTTACGCTATCTACATCGTAAAAACTATTCACGATAAAAGGAAAAACAGTAATTATAATAATTAATCGTATTAAATGAGATGTAGCTACTTGACTCAAGTCAGTTTTTGCATCTTCAGCTAATATCATCAACGGACCTAATGCACCTGGTGCAGCTGAAAAAATAGAAGTTTTCTTTTCATATTTTGAAAACTTTTCTAGATATTTTGATACGATTAGAACACTTAAAATTATATAAATTAACATTATAAGAGAGGTCCAGATCCAATCTTTCATTTGGCCGAATAAATCTTTGTCTATGTAATTACCGATATAAAGACCAAGAATTATTAATATAGAGGATAATACCAACCTCGGCATTTTAGTTTTAAGACCCATTAATGAAGCTAAAGAAGTTATTAGCATTGGCCCCAAGAACCAGGCTAAAGGAATATTAAAATATTCAGCTATTATGGCACTTGGTATTGATATTATGATGACAGATATAAACGGTAGTGAAAATATCTGTTTAAAATTTTCTTTATTAAAAGGAATAGCTTGGTTATTCTGCATCATTCATGATTTTAGGATTTATAGGAACTGGTAAAATTTCATCATCAATTATCTTTGGTATTTTTAAATCAAAGCTAAAAATTAAAAGAATTTATATATCTTCAAGAAATAGAAACATAGCTAAAAAACTCTCTAAAAGTTATGGTAAAATAAAAATATTAAACAATAATCAAGAAATAATAGATAAATCTTCAGTAGTATTCTTAGGTGTAACACCTAATGTTGGTAATAAAATTTTACCTAAATTAAAATTTTCAAAAAATAAAAAAATTATAAGTCTTATTTCGACAATAAATTTGGATAAACTTAAAAAAATTACAAAAAATAAAAATATTACAAGAGTTATACCTTTACCTCCAATTGAAATTAAAAAAGGACCAGTTATTGTATGTCCGCCAAGTAAATTTGCTAATAATATTTTTAAACATTTGGGGCAAGTACTAGAAGTGAGAAATGAAAAACTAAGTTATAAGTTTTGGTCGACTGCTTCTTTAATGGCAACATACTATGAGATACTTAATACGAGTTCTAAATGGTTAAGCAAAAAAGGTATTAACAAAAAACTTGCTGACACATATGTAGCTGAATTATTTTTAGCTTTAAGTCAGGATGCCTTGAACAAATCTTCGCAAGGATTTAAAAAACTCGTAGCGGACTCCCAGACGTCAAAAGGCTTAAATATGCAGGTTCTTAATGAATTGAAAAAAGGAAAATTCTTTACTAAGTTCTCCAAAGCTCTTGAAAATGTGAATAAAAGAGTAAGTAAGTAAATCATGGAATATTTTATACAACAATTAGTTAACGGTATTACTTTAGGTTCAATCTACGGACTTATCGCAATTGGTTATACCATGGTTTATGGAATCATCGGAATGATAAACTTTGCTCATGGAGATATTTTTATGATCGGAGCTTTTGTTGCTTTAATTTCATTTATTATCTTTGGTTTAACAGGAGTAGCCTTGCCTATTATTTTACTTTTGGTTTTGTTAATTGCTATGCTCTTTACAGCTTGTTACGGATGGACAGTGGAGAAATTAGCTTACAAACCATTAAGAGGATCTTTTAGATTAGCTCCACTTATTTCTGCTTTGGGAATGTCAATTGTTTTACAAAACTATGTTCAAGTTGCTCAAGGAGCTAGAGTAAAACCAATGCAACCTTTAATTACTGGTGGTTTGGAGTTTTTCAAGAATTCTGAGTTTGTTGTCACAGTAAGTTATCTTCAAATTTTTATAGTCATTTTAACAATTATTTTAATGGGTATTTTTACTTATCTAATTACAAAAACAGATTTAGGAAGAGCTCAGAGAGCCTGTGAGCAAGATAGAACAATGACAGCATTGCTTGGAATTAATGTAGATAGAACTATTTCAATTACATTTATAATTGGTTCTTCTTTAGCGTCAGTAGCTGGAATGATGTTTGTGCTTTATTATGGTGTAATTGATTTTTACATTGGGTTCTTAGCAGGAATAAAAGCATTTACTGCAGCAGTGTTAGGAGGAATTGGATCTTTGCCCGGAGCAATGTTAGGTGGCTTGTTAATCGGACTTATAGAAACCTTCTGGGCTGGATATGTTTCACTTGAATATAAAGATGTTGCAGCTTTTAGTGTTTTAATTGTAGTTTTAATTTTCTTTCCAACTGGATTTCTTGGAAAACCTGATATCGAGAAAGTATAATGGAAAAGAGAGATATCATCCAGTCATTTAAAGATAGTTTATTTACAGGCTTAATTGCTTTAGCGTTGTTCGGTCCCATCGTAGGGCTTAGAACTGCATCTAAAGGAGAAGGTTTGTTTATTACTCCTCAATGGGGCATTGTCTTTTTATTAGTTGGTCTTTGTATTTTCGGAAGATTTTTAATTAATTTAAATTCTGCTAGAAAAACTGAACTAACTTTTTTCTCAAAATTTACGTCTAAATTTTCAGCAATAACTGAGGATAAAGCAAAACACTTTGCAATAACGGCAATTTTATTTGCTGTCGTATTTCCTTTTTTACCTTTTACAGACAGATACTTTATGGATGTGGCCATTATGATTTTAACTTATATCATGCTTGGTTGGGGTTTAAATATTGTAGTTGGTTTAGCAGGATTACTTGATCTTGGTTATGTAGCTTTTTACGCTGTAGGAGCTTACTCTTACGCATTAATTGCCACAACATTTGGATGGTCTTTTTGGATTTGTTTACCTTTAGCAGGAGTGTTTGCAGCTTTTTTTGGAATTTTACTCGGCTTTCCTGTTTTAAGATTAAGAGGAGATTATCTTGCGATTGTTACTTTAGGATTTGGGGAAATTATAAGAATTATTTTAATCAATTGGTATGAAGTAACTAATGGTCCTGATGGTATTACTGGGATACCAAGACCATCTTTTTTTGGAATTCCATTTAAAAGATCTCCTGATGAAGGTGAAACAAGTTTTCACATATTTTTTGGACTTGAATACTCCACAATGCACCGAATAATATTTTTATATTATTTAATATTGGTTTTAGCTTTAATTACAAATTACTTTACTTTAAAGATTAGAAAACTTCCTGTTGGTAGAGCCTGGGAGGCTTTAAGGGAAGACGAGATTGCTTGTAAATCTTTAGGAGTTAATCCTACTAATACAAAACTAACCGCATTTGCAATTGGAGCAATGTTTGGAGGATTTGCCGGGTCATTCTTTGCAACTCGACAAGCTTTTATTAGTCCAGAAAGTTTTACTTTTATTGAGTCTGCAATCATTGTTGCCATTGTGGTTTTAGGCGGGATGGGTTCACAAACAGGAGTTGTTTTAGCTTCAATTTTCTTAATTGGAATAACAGAAATGTTTAGAGATTTAGAACAATATAGAATGATCGCCTTTGGTGGAGCGATGGTTTTAATAATGGTATTTAAACCAAAGGGAATATTAGCAAATAGGAAGCCGACTATTCTCATGCACGGAGATAAGAAATGAATAACTTGTTATCAGTTGAAAATTTAACGATGAAGTTCGGTGGTTTGACCGCAATTGATGATTTGAGTTTTGATGCAAAAAATAATGAAATTACATCTATTATTGGACCTAACGGTGCAGGTAAAACTACAGTTTTTAATTGTCTTACAGGGTTTTATAAACCTACCGATGGTCAAATGTTTTTACACAAAGAAGATAGCAAAATTTCACTAAGAAAATATACTGACTTTAAAATAGCTTATGTTGCTAAGGTGGCTAGAACTTTTCAAAATATAAGATTGTTTCCTGCAATGTCAGTTTTAGAGAATTTATTAGTTGCTCAACACAATGAATTAATGGTTGCTTCTGGTTATTCTTTGTATGGTTTACTTAATCTTAAATCTTACAGAGATAAAGAACAGTTGGCTGTTGACAAAGCAAAATACTGGTTAGACATTATTGGTTTAACCCACCGAGCAGATGATAATGCAGGAGATTTACCTTATGGTGATCAAAGAAAATTAGAAATAGTTCGTGCAATGTGTATTGAACCAAGATTATTGTGCTTGGATGAACCAGCCGCAGGATTAAACCCTAAGGAGTCTGCTGAATTAAATAAATTATTAAAGTTTATTAAAACAGAGAAACAAACAGGAATTTTGTTAATTGAACATGACATGAGTGTAGTGATGGGAATTTCAGATCATGTTGTTGTTTTGAATTATGGTAAAAAAATATTTGAAGGTACAGCTGATCAAACTAAAAACAGTAAAGAAGTTATCGAAGCCTACCTAGGAGTAGATGAATAATGCTTAAAATTTCTAATGTTGAAACTTTTTACGGTAAAATTCAAGCTCTTAAAGGTGTAGATCTTGATGTGAATGATGGTGAAATCGTTTCTCTAATTGGCTCTAATGGGGCAGGTAAATCTACTTTGCTTATGACTATTAGTGGAGTAAACAAAGCAAAAAGAGGAAATATAGTTTTTAACGGAGAAAATATTGAGAATAAACAGCCTCATAAAATAGTTGATATGGGTATTTGCCAAGTACCAGAAGGAAGAAGAATTTTTTCAAGATTAACTGTAGAAGAAAACTTAAGATTAGGGGCTCATGCCAATGAAAAAGGGAAGTATTTTGAGAACGATATAAAGGAAGTTTATGATTTATTTCCTGTATTAAGTAATAGAAAAACTCAAAGAGGCGGAACACTTTCAGGAGGAGAACAACAAATGTTAGCCATCGGAAGAGCTTTAATGAGTAAACCTAAAGTGCTTTTATTAGATGAACCTTCACTTGGAATAGCTCCTAAATTAGTAAATCAAATATTTCTTTCAATAAAAAATATTAATAAAGAAAAAAATGTAACTATTTTTTTAGTTGAACAAAATGCCAAAAAAGCTTTAGAGCTTGCCGATAGAGCGTATGTTTTAGTTAATGGTAAAGTGACCATTAAGGGTTCTGGACAAGAGTTGCTTAAAAATAAAGACATACAAGCCGCTTATCTCGAAGGTGGGGCAAAAAATTAACTTTTTTTCATATTTACAAGATTGTAATTAAGGTGTTCAATATCAAAAATTAATTAATTAATAACAAAGGGAAATAATATGTTAAGAACGTTCAATAAACTTCTTTCATTAATTGCCGGAACATTAATGCTTGCAACGGTATCAGTTAAAGCTGACGTTGTTGTTGCTTCTGCTGGACCTATGTCTGGCCAGTACGCTTCATTTGGTTCTCAGTTAAAAGCTGGTGCTGAAATGTGGTTAAAGCACGTTAATAAAAAAGGTGGAATTAATGGTGAGAAAGTTAAATTAGAAATCGGAGACGATGCTTGCGATCCTAAACAAGCTGTTGCTGTAGCCAACAAATTTGCTGGTCAAGGTGTAGCTTACGTTGCAGGTCACTTCTGCTCTGGTTCTTCAATTCCAGCTTCAGCGGTATATAATGAAGAAGGAATTATTCAAGTTTCACCAGCTTCAACAAATCCAGCGTTAACGGATAAAGGTGGTAAATATACTTTTAGAGTTTGTGGTCGAGATGATCAGCAAGGTGAAGTTGCTGGTAAATTCTTAGCTGAAAACTACAAAGGTAAAAAAGTAGCTATCCTTCATGATAAAACTGCTTACGGAAAAGGTTTAGCAGACGCGACTAGAAAAAATATGAAGAAAGCTGGCCTTAAAGACGCTATGTACGAAGCTTATACAGCAGGTGAAAAAGACTATTCTGCTTTAGTTTCAAAACTAAAATCAAATAACATTGACGCAGTATATCTTGGTGGTTACCACACAGAAGGTGGTTTGATCGTAAGACAAATGAGAGATCAAGGTATGAAAACTAAATTAATCAGCGGTGACGCATTAGTTACAGCAGAGTATTGGGATATTACAGGAAATGCAGGTGAGGGTACGTTAATGACTTTCTCTCCAGATCCAAGAAATAATCCTGCTGCTGCAAGTGTTGTAAAAGAATTTAAAGCTGCTGGTATTGAGCCAGAAGGTTATGTTCTTTATTCATATGCTGCATTACAAGTATTCGAACAAGCTGCTAATCAAGCCGGAACAAACGATCCTGCTAAAGTTCTTAAAGTAATGAGAAAAGGTAAGTTTGATACTGTAATCGGTTCACTTAGCTTTGACAGAAAAGGTGACGTGAGCTTACCAGGTTATGTATTTTATGAGTGGAGCAAAGGTAAATACAAAGAACTGTAAACCAATTGCTTAACTAATTTAAAAGGGGGCTTAAGCCCCCTTTTTTATTTATAGAAAGGAAATTATGGAAATAACTTATGATGACTTTAAGAAAGTGCAGATTAAAGTTGGCACTGTTTTAGAGGTAAAAGTTAATGAAAAAGCTAGAAAGCCCTCTTTGGTAGTTAAAGTTGATTTTGGAAAAGAGATTGGAATTAAACAATCTTCAGCTCAAATTACACATTACTATAATGCTGAAAGTTTAGTAGGCAAACAAGTAATAGGAGTTTGTAATTTTCAAACAAAGAATATAGCTGGTGTTGTATCTGAAGTTTTAGTGCTTGGGGCTATTGAAAAAGATGGAAAAGTTGTGTTAGTGCATCCATCTCAGAAAACTGATAATGGATTAGACATTGCATAATGAGTTCGGAAACTTTTCATTGGAGCTGTAAACACACTTGGTCTAAAAGTGCCAAAAATACATTTTGGTGCTTGCTTGGATGTTCCATAGGTGACTTTGGAACTATTTTATTTTTTCAATTAACCGAAATTCCTTTTCCAGTTCTAGCAATTATGGTTCTAGCGATAATCAACGGAATTATTACAAGTATAATTTTAGAAACAATTATCTTATTAAGACAAAATTTTTCTTTAAAATTAGCTTTTAAAACAGCTGTTGGAATGAGTTTAATCTCAATGGTAAGCATGGAAATTGCTATGAATGCTACTGATTATTTTCTTACAGGAGGAGCTATTTTAACTTGGTGGGTTGTGCCGATAATGTTAGCTGTTGGTTTTGTTACCCCTTGGCCATATAATTATTGGAGACTCAAAAAATTTAACGAAGCTTGCCATTAAGTAATTTTACTTAAGATTTTATCCTTAAAAATAAAATGATGAACAATTACCGCAAGAATATGCAGACTTACAAGTGCTAATAATAAGTAATTAGCGTAAATGTGAACTTGGTAATAAGCATCAGCTAAGATAAAATTATCTTTCTCAAATCCATATTTAAAAAATATAAAATTAAGTGTTTCTCCCATATAAAGTTTCTTAAGAATTCCAGAAACAGTTATAGAAAAAATACTTAAATAAAGTAAGAAATGATTAGCTTTCCCAATAAAGACTTGGCCTTTAAAAAAATTTCTAGTTTCAGATGGACTTGGATTAAAAAATTTCCAAATTAGTCTAAACAAAGTAAGATAAAAAATAGTTATTCCAATCAGGATATGTATATTTTCAAGTTCAATTCTTTCATCAGAAAATTCGAGCCCTACTAAATAAAATCCAAAAGGAACCTGGGCTATTAAGACAATAAATGTAATCCAGTGGAACAATTTGGCCAATAGGCCGTACTCACTTTTGCTGTTAAAAACTTTCATTGTAATTTATAATTAATTATGCCGTACAAAAGAAAAATATTCAAATTAACTTTTTTTACTGTATTATTATTTTCTGTTTTTTATATCTTTAATTTTGTCACAGATAAAAAAGATGCTTTAGCCAATATTAACACCAAACAAGTTGTCGAAGTTTTTAAAACTCCTTCGTGCGGATGTTGCTATGGCTATGTTTTATTTTTAGAGGAAGAAAAATTTAAAGTTAAACAAACAGATATGAGAAGCCTTCATACAATAAAACAAAAGTATAACATCCCAGTCGAAATGCAGTCTTGCCATACTACTATTATGGGTAAATACTTTATTGAAGGTCATGTCCCTTTTGATGCGGTTGAAAAATTATTAAAAGAGAAACCTGATATTGACGGTATAGCGTTGCCCGGAATGCCGATTGGCACACCAGGAATGCCAGGTGATAAAGACGAACCCTATGTTATTTATCAACTTAAAGATGGGAAATCCTCAGTATTCATGACAATATAATCTTATGAAACAAAAAATAAAAATAATACAAACAATTATTTTTATTTTTTTCATAAGCTTTCCCTTTTATGCTAACGCTATGACTGTAGAAGAAATCATAAAAGGTAGAAAAGCTATGTTTAGTGAAAATTATCAAAATGCTAAAAAAATATCTATATTATTGAAATCTAAAAAAATTGAAGAGGCAAAACCTTTAATGAAGAAAATTTCAGATAACTATAAAAAATTATTGGATTATTTTCCTGAAAATACTAAAGAAGGTTTTAAAACGGAAGCACTTCCAAGCATTTGGGAAAACAAAGATGAGTTTAATGCTTTAATGCAAAAAGCTTCAGATGATATGATCAAACTTGCAAAAGCCATTGACACTGCAGAAGACCTTAGAGCAGTGCAAAAGGAGTTAATGTGGAGCAATTGCACAGCGTGCCATAGTAGATTTAGAGCGCCTCATTAAGTTTAAATGCAACTTTTTCCATTAATATTATTCGGCATTGCAACTGCGTTTTCTCCTGGTCCAAATAATATCATGACATCTTATACAGCTTTCAATTTTGGATTTAGAAAAGCTATTCCAACAATGCTTGGAGTAATTATCGGATGGACACTTTTAATTATACTTTTGCAATTAACTTCTGGAGCTATTTTTCAAAAGTATACATTTATTCAAACTACAATTAAAATATTAGGGTCAATTTACTTATTATATATGGCGTATAAATTATCTTTTGCAGGACAAACTAAAGATAAAAAGATTGATCCAAAACCAGTAACTTTTTTAAATACTTTTTGGTTTCAATTCATAAACCCTAAAAGCATTATAGTCGGTTTAACTTCAATTTCTTTATTCATTGATACGCAAAACAATTATTTAAGAGATTCTATAACTTTGACTTTAGTTTGGTTTTTAATGGCTGTTGGAAGTCAAACAGCTTGGTGTTTAATGGGTAAATACATGAGAAAATTCGCCACAAGTGATAAATTTATTAAGAATTTTAATTATACAATGTCTTTTTTACTTATCGTTTGTGTGATTTTGTTCTATGTATAGCGCATGAAATTTAATAGTAAAAATTCTTTTCAATCACTAGATATTCTCAGTTCATCAGGAAAAGATTTTAAATATTTTAATTTAAAAAAAGCAGAAAAAAATGGATTAGAAGGAATATCAAAACTTCCTAAATCTCTTAAGGTATTATTGGAAAATCTTCTCAGGTATGAAGATGATGTAACTGTAGATAAAAAACAAATATTAGCCTTAAAAGATTGGCTTAAAAATAAAAAATCAAACACTGAAATAGCTTACAGACCTGCTCGTACTTTATTGCAAGATTATACCGGAATCCCTGCGATTGCCGATCTAGCAGCGATGAGAGATGCTGTGAAAGATAAAAATAAAAATCCAGATAAAATTAATCCATTATCAACTGTTGATTTAGTAATAGACCACTCTGTGATGGTTGATGAATATGCTTCAGGAAAATCATTTAATCAAAATGTTGAAAGAGAATTTTCAAGAAATGGTGAAAGATATTCTTTTTTAAAGTGGGGACAAAAAGCATTTGATAATTTTAGAGTTGTCCCTCCTGGAACAGGAATTTGTCATCAAGTGAATTTAGAATATTTATCAAAAGTTGTTTGGTCATCAAAAAGTGGAAATGAATTATACGCTTATCCAGATACATTGGTTGGAACCGATAGTCATACAACAATGGTAAATGGTTTATCAGTTTTAGGTTGGGGCGTAGGCGGAATAGAGGCAGAAGCTGCAATGTTAGGTCAACCTATTTCAATGTTAATCCCAGAAGTCGTTGGTGTTGAACTAAAAGGAAAATTAAAAGAAGGAACAACTGCAACAGACTTAGTTTTAATCATTGTTGAGATGCTTAGAAAAAAAGGTGTGGTTGGAAAATTCGTAGAATTTTATGGTGAAGGTTTAAAAAATTTAACTTTAGCTGACAGAGCAACAATAGCAAACATGGCTCCTGAATATGGAGCTACATGTGGTTTCTTTCCAGTTGATGATGAAACTCTTAAATATTTAAAATTATCTGGGAGAGATCAAGAAACAATAGCATTAGTCGAGAAATATTCAAAAGAACAAGGGCTTTGGGCAAGTAATGATGTTGTATTTACAGATACTCTTTCTTTAGATGTTAGCAGTGTAGTAACAAGCATTTCTGGACCTAAACGACCACAGGATAAAGTTTTACTTACCGAGGCTTCAACTGCTTTTGCAAAAGTTTATAAAGAAAATGCAAAAAGAGATAAGGCTATCGAGGCTAAAGTTGAAGGTGCTGACTTTAATATAAAAGATGGTGATATTGTAATTGCCGCGATAACATCTTGCACAAATACTTCTAACCCAAGCGTAATGATTGGTGCAGGTCTTTTAGCGAAGAAAGCTAATGAAAAAGGATTAAAAGTTAAACCTTGGGTAAAAACTTCTTTAGCTCCTGGTTCGCAAGTTGTGACAGACTATTTAGAAAAAGCTGGTTTAAATAAATATTTAGATGAACTTGGTTTTAATTTAGTGGGTTATGGTTGTACTACTTGTATTGGTAATTCTGGACCTTTAAATCAAAATATATCAGATGCTATAAATAAAAATGATCTTTACGCTGTTTCAGTTTTATCTGGAAATAGAAACTTTGAAGGAAGAATTAATCCAGATGTAAAAGCTAATTACTTAGCTTCACCTCCGCTTGTTGTTGCTTATGCTTTAGCAGGTAACATGAACTTTGATATGTATAAATCTGCTCTCGGAAAAGATAAAGATGGTAAAGATGTTTTCTTAAAAGATATTTGGCCAAGCAATAAAGAGATTGAAGATTTAATGTTAAGTTCTTTAAACGCAGATATGTTTAAACAAAGATATTCAAATGTGTCAGAGGGACCTAAAGAATGGCAAGCTATTAACACAACAGATAGTGATATTTATAACTGGGAAGAAAATTCTACTTATGTAAAAAGACCACCATTTTTTGATAATTTGCCTGACCATCCAGAGGGTTTTAAATCAATTAATGATGCTAGAATTCTTTTATTGCTAGCTGACTCAGTAACAACAGATCACATCTCACCAGCAGGAAGCATTAAAAAAGAAAGTCCAACGGGCGATTATTTTATGAAGCACCAAATACAACAAAAAGATTTTAACTCATATGGCGCAAGAAGAGGAAATCATGAAGTTATGATGAGAGGAACTTTTGGAAATATTAAAATTAGAAATGAAATGGCTCCTGGAACTGAAGGTGGATTTACAACTTTACAGCCAGATGGAAAAGTAATGAGTGTTTATGAAGCTGCAATGGAATATAAAAAAAGGAATAATGATTTAGTTGTGATAGCCGGTAAAGAATACGGAACAGGTTCGTCTAGGGATTGGGCAGCAAAAGGAACTAAACTTTTAGGGATTAAAGCTGTTTTAGCAGAGAGTTTTGAGAGAATTCATAGATCCAATTTAATAGGAATGGGAGTTTTACCCCTACAATTTAAAGAAGGTTTCGACCGTAAAAAATTAAATATTACAGGATCAGAACTAGTTTCAGTTATTGATATTGATAAAGGCGTAAAGCCAAGACAAGAGGTAACTTGTGAGATTAAATATCAAGACGGAACCAGTAAAAAAATTCAAATGCTTTGTAGAATTGATACTGCTAATGAAGTTGAGTACTACAAAAATGGAGGAATTTTACAGTATGTATTAAGAAACATGCTTGCCAACTAAATGAGAGATATAAAAGTAAAAGTTCATCCATCAAAATCAAATCTAAAAAAAGAAGATCAATTAGCCTGGAAAATAGCAGAGATAGCATCAGATAAAGCAAAAATAGACAAAAATTCGGTTGATATGGTTATCAATAGAATAATTGATAATGCTTCAGTTGCTATCGCTTCGTTTAATAGAAGGCCCGTTGTTTCAGCAAGAGCTATGGCTTTAGCGCACTCTAGGAAATCAGGAGCAACTGTCTTTGGTTTAAACCCAAAAATTAAAGTGGATTGTGAATGGGCTGCATGGGTCAACGGAACTGCTGTGAGAGAACTAGATTATCACGATACTTTTTTAGCAGCGGATTATAGTCATCCAGGTGACAATATCCCTGCAATCCTAGCAGTTGCACAACAAAAAGGATGTAATGGTAAAGATTTAATTAAAGGAATACTTACAGGTTACGAGGTGCAAGTTAATTTAGTTAAAGGTATTTGTTTACACGAACATAAAATTGATCATATAGCTCATTTAGGTCCTAGTGTTGCAGCAGGTTTAGGAAGTTTATTGAATTTAAAAACTGATTTGATTTATCAATCCGTTCAACAAGCATTACACATCACTGTTTCAACAAGACAATCTAGAAAAGGTGAAATCTCTAGCTGGAAAGCATTTGCTCCAGCACATGCCGGTAAACTTGCAATAGAGGCAGTAGATAGATGTATGAGAGGCGAGGGTGCACCATCACCAATTTACGAAGGAGAAGATAGTGTTATTGCTTATGTTTTATCAGGACCAGATAAAGAATATATAGTGCCATTACCAAATATTGATGAGCCTAAAAGAGCAATTCTTGAAACTTATACAAAAGAACATTCTGCAGAGTATCAATCACAAGCTTTAATTGATTTAGCTAGAAGCTTACATAAAAAGATTTCTAATGTTAGTGACATTGACAATATTGTAATTGAAACAAGTCACCATACTCACTACGTAATTGGTACCGGAGCAAACGATCCTCAAAAAATGGATCCAAAAGCGAGTAGGGAAACTTTAGATCATTCTATAATGTATATTTTTGCAGTAGCCCTTGAAGATGGAGCATGGCATCACGTTAAATCCTACACACCTCAAAGAGCACAAAGAAAAAGCACAGTTGAACTTTGGCAAAAAATTTCAACAAGAGAAGATGACAGATGGACAGAAAAATACCACGATCCTAATCCTAAAAATAAATGTTTCGGTGGAAAAGTAATAATCACCATGAAAGATGGGTCTACAATATCTGAGGAAATTAATGTTGCTGATGCTCATCCAGCAGGAAGAAGACCTTTTACGCGAAAAGAATATATTAATAAATTCAGATCTTTAACAGATGGACTCATTTCTAAAAAAGAGTCAGATCGATTTTTAAAATGTGTACAAAATCTTTCTAAGTTAAAAGCCAAAGATTTAGTAGGTTTAAATGTTGAGGTTAAAAGTTCTATAAAAGATAAATCGAAAAATAGTAAAGGTATTTTCTAATTATTTTATTTTTCTTGCTAAATCATTAGCGCTTAACCAAGCATTTTCAACTTTTGGCCCGTTAAACCAGTCACCACAAATACCTAAGTTGTTTTTTTTATCCCAAATACTTAAGTAAGGTGTTTTTTCATAATTATATGAATACTTCCAACCATGAATTTTTTTAAAGATTATTTTATTTTTTTTTAATCCTGTTAATTTTACAAAACGTTTAATTAATTGTTCCATAATTGATTTATCATTTTTATATTTATTAATAGTTTTTTTTGACCATTTAAGTGTAGCTTGCAATGTCCATAAATTTATATTTGATTTAAATCTTTTTTTACTATTTTCATTAGCAGCCCAAGCTAATATATCGTCATTAAATTTTATTGAACTAATAGGAAGGTTTTTTTGATTTTTTAAAGCTATCATCACTGTAATATTGGGTTGCATTTGAACTTTCAGTTTTAAGATCTTTTTATCTAAATAATTCTTTGCTAATTTTTTTAACTGAGGAAAAGGGCAAGTTATAATTAATGATTTAAATTGATGTTTTGACTTATTTTTTAAAGTAATTTCCCAAAAATATTTTCTAAAATTGATTTTTTCAATTGGTGAAGCAAATGATTGTTTTATATTTCTTAAATTATATTTAACAAAATCGTTGTTAGACTTTTTACCAATATATTTTGTAGAAGAAAGCTTTTTCTCAAATGTAAAATCTAAATGATTATCATCCCAACTTTTTAATATTTTATTTTTATGAAGCTTTTGAATGTATTTCAAAAAAGATTTTGATTTTGGAGATATATACTGAACTCCATGATCAAAGCTTAAATTATTTTTAAACCTTTTATTTGATGATCTTCCCCCCGGACCTCTTGCTTTATCAAAGACATGAACTGAAAATTTTTTAGATAAAAGATTTGCTATTGTAGAGCCAGCGACTCCTGACCCCAGAACGCAAAAATCTATCATATTGCGAATAAGAATTTAAATTTCTCGTTAATAGATAAGACTTCGTAATTTACAAGACCTCCAATTATTAGTTGTAAAGCTATGATTAAAATCACAATTAAACCTAAATAACCAAGCCATTGATGTCTTTTAATAAAATCTGCAAAGTAACTTGCGAGTGTAGCGATAAGAAATACAGATAATAAAAGCCCAATAACCATGATATGAAAGTTTCCTTTAGAAGCCGCCACTACAGCTAATACGTTATCAAAACTTAATGTTAAATCAGCGATTAAGACTTGATACACTCCAGTACCAAAACTTTTTGACTCATTTGACTTTAATTGAGGTGATCTAATTTTATTTTGACCGAAAAAATCTTGTCTTAAATTGTTAATTACCCAAATTAACAGCAAACCACCTAAAATTTTTACCCATGGAAAATCAAATATATAATTCGCCCCAGTAGCAAAAAATATTCTAAAAATAAAAGCTCCTGCTACACCTAATGCTATAATTTTTTTTCTATTATCAGGTGCAAAGTTTGCTGCAATAAGACCTATTATGATGGCATTATCTGCTGCCATCACAACGTCAATTATAAGTATTTGAAAGGTAATTAATAATTGCTCTAACATTGTCCTAAGAGGTGTATATAAGCATAATTATATACTTTAAAGCAGAAAAATGAAACTAGCGAAATTTTCAACAAAATTTTCAAAAAAACAAATATTCTTGTTGTCCATTCCAGTGTTTTTTTCAAACTTAGCCATTCCTTTTGTCGGGGTTGTCGATACTGGTTTAATGGGAAATCTTGGAGAAACTAAATATTTAGCTGCAACGAGCATCGCTACATCAGTTATGACAATGGTTATTTGGAGTTTTGGTTTTTTAAGAATGGGAACAGTTGGAATTGTTTCGCAAGCTTATGGTAGAGGTGATTATAGGGAAATTGTAAGAACATTATTAAGAAATTTTGTAATTGCTATGGCGATAGCTTTAGTAATTATAATTTTAAAACCATTGATAAACATTTCTATTCAACATTTTTTTAATACATCTTTAGAAACACAAAATTTAATTAATACTTATTTAAATGTAAGAGTTTTTTCAGTCCCAGCAGAGCTAGTAATCTATATTTTGGTAGGATTTTATCTTGGAATACAAAAAACTAAGATATCCAGTTTCATGATAGTAACTTTATCTATTATGAACATAGTTTTTAGCTCCATTTTAGTTTTAACCTATAATTTAGATGTATTAGGCGTTGCTCTTGGCACTTTATTTGCAAGTTTTATTACAGTAATAATTTTTAGTTTATTTACTTACCGATTTATTATCAAAAAGTTTAAATTAATACCTAGATTTGAAAAAATAGTTGTTAAATCAAAGCTATTAAAATTATTTAATATCAATTTAGATATTTTTATTAGAACTTTAATTTTAACTTTCTCATTTTTATGGGTTACTTATTTAGGCTCAAAATTTGGAGAAGATTATTTAGCCGTTAACACAATATTAATGCAGTTTATAATATTAGCTGCTTTCTTTTTAGATGCTTATGCGTTTTCTACAGAGGGTGTAATTGGTTTTACTATTGGCAGAAAAATTAAAAATTCTTTTTTATCTGTTGTTAAAAATTCTATTCAGATTAGTTTTATTACCGCATTAATAGTATCGATTATCTATATAATTTTTTTCAAACAAATAATTAATATTATTACCGATATAGAATTATTAAGATTTATTTCTTACAAACATTTATTATGGGTAATAATAATACCTCCAATTGCATCGTTTTGTTATCAACTTGATGGTATTTTTATTGGCGCTTCACAAACAAAAGAAATGAGAAACGCCATGATAATTTCTGTTATTAGCTTTATTATTATATCTATTTATTCGACTAAATATTTTGGTAATCATGGATTATGGTTTTCACTTTTGTGTTTTATGATATTAAGATCTTTAACATTAAAGTTTTATTTTAATAGAATCTTAAGAAAGTTTTAAATGCATTTTCTATATAAAATCCCAGGATACATCCTTCTTTTGTTTGGAGGATTTTGCTTAAGCTGGGGAGGTTTTATTGTTAGATCATTTCAAGAAGCCAATGTTTGGCAAATATTATTTTTAAGATCATTTTTTTTTATAATTGCACTTAGTTTATTTTTAACACTTACTTATAAAAATAGAGTTATTAAAATAATCAAGGACTCAGGAGTTCCAGGCATACTAGGAGGCTTTGTAATGTCTTTTAGCTTTGTTGCTTTTATTATTGCAATGAATAATACAACAGTAGCTAATGTCGTATTTATAATAAGTACTCAGACAATGTTTTTAGCAATTTTTGGATTTTTTTATCTGAAAGAAAAAGTTTCTTTAATTGGATCATCCTCAATTTTTTTAGCTATGAGCGGAATACTAATAATGGTTGGAGACTCAATCTCAACAGGCTCTTTATTTGGTAATTTAGTAGCACTAGTTATTCCGATTAATTTTGCAATTTACGTTATGATAATTCGAAAAAATTCTAATTTAGATATGGTTCCAGCAATGCTTTACTCTGGAATTTTTAGTTTAATTTATGGTGCTATTTTATCTAAATCTTTTGAATTTTCATCACATGATCTATTTATGGGATTTTTATTAGGTGTTCCCCAACTTGCACTTGGATTTATATGTATCACCATTGGTTCAAGGACAACGGCTTCAGCCACAGTAGGTTTGCTTATGTTAATGGAAACTTTATGTGGACCTTTATGGGTATGGCTATTTTTGAGTGAAATTCCTCCAATAAGTGTATTTATAGGTGGAGCTGTCATTATTTCAGCAATAATATTGAAGAGTTTTGACAAAAAACATAGCAAGACTTGAATAATTTGCATTTGACTTTTTATTGCATTTAGAGGAAAGTCCTCATCGTAACGGGAGAGACCATTTTGGCGCCGAAGGAGCAACCACCCCGGAAACTCTCAGGCAAAAGGACCGTTACCGTAATAACTCTGGAAAGCAGGCGTAAGCCTCACCGAAGGATTAAATCTCTCAGGTACATAGACAGATGGGGTTTGAAAAAAAGAGTTATTATGGAAGTACAAAAGACAGCTTTATATAATTATCATAAGAATTTAGGAGCGAAATTTGTTCCATTCGCAGGTTATGAAATGCCTATTCAATATAAAGATGGTATTGTTAAGGAACATATTTCTACAAGAACACACGCTGGATTTTTTGATGTGTCTCATATGGGACAATTTTTTTTAGAAGGGGATGAAACATTAATTGAGTCTTTAGAAAAAATTATACCAGCAGATTTAAAAAATTTGAAAGTTAACCATTCAAAATATTCTTTTTTATTAAATAACGAAGGTGGAATAATTGATGATTTAATTATCACAAGAACAGAAAAAGGTTTTTGTATAATCTTAAACGCAGCTTGTAAGGAAAATGATATAAAACAAATTTCTCAATTTTTAAAAAAACATCATAAACATCTTTTAAACAACGATTTATCTTTAATAGCGTTACAAGGACCTAAATCTGTAGAGATTTTAGAAAAATTAATTCCGGGCGTTACTAATTTAAAATTTATGACAGGAAACAATTTTGAGTATGAGAGTGAAAATCTTTACGTAACAAGATCTGGATATACAGGTGAAGATGGTTTTGAGATCTCAATTTCAAACACAAAAGTTGAAAAGCTTATTGATAACTTAATTTCAAATGACGTTAAACCGATAGGTTTAGGAGCTAGAGATACATTAAGATTAGAGGCAGGTCTTTGTTTATATGGTCACGATTTAAATGAAAAAATAAATCCAGTAGAAGCTAATTTGAAATGGGCTATAGCAAAAAAAAGGAAAGAAGTTGGCGGCTTTAATGGATGGGAAAAAATAAAAAATTTATTAGCAAACGGAAGTGAAAAAATTAGAGTTGGTATAAAGCCAGATGGAAAAGTTATAGCTAGAGAAAATACGAAAATCTTTTCGTCAGATAATAATGAAATAGGATTCGTTACTAGCGGTACTTTTGGCCCGAGTGTGAACGCTCCAGTTGCAATGGGATATGTTAAATCAGAATTTTCTGAAGTAGGTACAACTATTCAGCTTGAAGTAAGAGGAAAAAAATATGGGGGTAAGATTTCTGAACTTCCATTTTATAAAAAAAGTTATGTTAAATAAGGGGAAACAAATATGAGTGAAAAAAAATTTTCTAAAAAACATGAATGGGTTCTACTAGATGGAGACGTTGCTACAGTAGGAATAACTAAGCATGCAACAGAAATGCTCGGTGACATTGTTTTTGTGGAGGTTCCTGATGCGGGTAAAGCTGTAGAAAAAGAAGGTCAAGCAGCTGTTGTAGAGTCTACTAAAGCTGCGAGTGATGTTTATTCTCCTATTTCTGGAGAAATTACTGAGGGAAATAAAGCCATTGCAGATGATCCCGGGAGCGTAAATACTGACCCTGAAGGTGCCAGCTGGTTTTTTAAGTTAAAGATAAAAGATAAAGGTGAGTATGACTCTCTAATGTCAAAAGACGAATATGATAAATTTTGTAAGGAGAACCCTAGCTAAATGATTGACGATAATTCAAAAGAATTTATTAAAAGACATATTGGTCCTTCTCAAGAAGATCAGTCCAAAATGTTGCAATATGTTGGGTATAAATCATTAGAGGATCTAATGAGCAATACTGTACCAGAAAAAATCTTATTAAAAGATGATCTTAAAATCGATCAGCCAATGTCAGAGAACGATGCTTTAAAAAAATTAAAATCTATATCTAAAAAAAATAAAATCTTTAAAAATTTTATTGGAATGGGATACTATAATTCTATTACACCTAATGTAATTCTAAGAAATATTTTAGAAAATCCAGGATGGTATACATCTTATACACCTTACCAACCTGAAGTGGCGCAAGGTCGTCTTGAAATGCTTTTAAATTTTCAACAATCGATAATTGACTTAACGGGCATGGATATAGCTAATGCTTCTTTATTAGATGAAGCAACAGCAACAGCAGAGGCAGTAGGATTAAGCCAGAGATTAGATAAGACTAATTCAAAAAAAATATTTATTTCAACCAATTGTAATCCTCAGACAATTGATCTCATAAAGACTAGAACAAATCCTTTTGGTTTAGAATTGATCATTGGTGATGAAAAAAAAGAACTTTCAAAAATTAAAGAGGATATAATTTGCGGTGTTTTATCTTATCCAGGAACTTTAGGTGAGATAAACGATCCTAGTGAAAGCATCAGTCAAATTCACAAAAAAAACGGAAAAGTTATTTTAGTTTGTGACTTATTGGCTTTAACTAGATTAAAAACTCCAGCCGAACTTGGAGCTGACATTGCTGTCGGTAGTGCTCAAAGATTTGGTATCCCAATGGGTTACGGCGGGCCTCATGCTGCATTTTTTGCTACAAAAGAAGAATTTAAAAGATCAATGCCAGGAAGAATAATAGGCGTTTCAAAAGATAGACACGGAAAAAAAGCTTACAGGCTTTCTTTGCAAACTAGGGAGCAACATATTCGAAGAGATAAAGCAACAAGCAATATTTGTACTGCTCAAGCTTTATTGGCTATCATTTCTGCTGCTTTTGCAATTTATCATGGACCTGAAGGAATACTTAAAATTGCAAATAGAACCTCTAAATTAGCAAAAATCTTTGCTGATAATATTAAAGCAAGCGGTTATAAAATTCTATCAGATCATTTCTTCGATACCGTTACGATTAAAACCAATGAAAAAACAAATCCTATTTTTGAGGCTGCACTAAAAGAGAATATAAACCTTAGAAAAGTTGATAAAGATCATTTATCTGTTGCGTTTGATGAAGCAAAAAAACTTGATGATGTAAACTTATTGTTAAAAATATTTGGAATAAATCAAGTTATTAAACAAGACGTTAAGGTTGAACTAGATAATCTTCCAAAAAATCTTTTAAGAACTTCAAAATACTTAACTCACCCAGTTTTTAACAAATACCATTCTGAAACTGAGATGTTAAGATATCTAAAGAAACTAGAAGATTGTGATATTGCACTTAATAGATCAATGATTGCTTTAGGATCTTGTACAATGAAGCTCAATGCAACAGCAGAATTAATTCCTATTACTTGGAAAGAGTTTTCACTTCCACATCCTTTTGTTCCTACAAATCAAATGGAGGGTTATAAGATTCTATTTAATGATCTAATAAACGATCTGAAAGAAATTACTGGATATGACGCAGTTTCTTTACAGCCTAACTCTGGGGCTCAAGGAGAGTATGCAGGTCTAATGACTATAAGAAAATTCCATAAAAATAATAAACAAGAAAATCGTAACGTTTGTCTAATTCCGGACTCAGCTCATGGAACTAATCCAGCAAGTGCCCAAATGTGCGGGATGAAAGTGGTTGTAGTAAATTGTGACGAAGATGGAAATGTCGATATAGACGATCTTAAAAATAAAGCTGAAAAACACTCAAAAGACTTAGCTGCTTTAATGGTTACTTACCCCTCTACTCATGGAGTATTTGAAGAAAAAATTATGGATATTTGTGAAGTGATTCATAAGCATGGCGGACAAGTTTATATGGACGGAGCAAATCTAAACGCACTTGTAGGTGTTGCAAAACCTGGGAAATTTGGACCAGATGTTTGTCATATTAATTTACATAAAACATTTTGCATACCGCACGGTGGAGGCGGACCAGGAATGGGCCCAATCGCTTGCGCTAAGCATCTAGCTGATTTTTTACCAACACACGAAATTATTAAAGAAGCAGGCCCTAAGAATGGAATGGGAGCTGTATCAGCTGCACCTTGGGGTAGTTCAAGTATACTTCCAATATCCTGGATGTATATAAAGATGATGGGTGCTGAGGGATTGAAAAAAGCCTCACAAGTTTCAATTTTAAATGCAAATTACATTTCAAAAAAATTATCCAAAGATTACAAAGTTCTTTATACTGGTAAAAATGGAAATGTCGCACATGAATGCATAATTGATATCCGACCAATAAAAGCAAGTTCAGGAATATCTGAGGAGGATTTAGCAAAAAGATTAATTGACTTTGGCTACCATGCTCCAACAATGTCATGGCCTGTTGCTGGTACAATTATGATTGAGCCAACTGAAAGTGAAAATTTAGAGGAAATTGATAAATTTTGTAATGCACTTATAAAAATTAAAAAAGAAATTAATTTAGTAGAGTCATCAAAGTTTGACAAAATAGACAACCCACTGAAAAATGCCCCTCATACTTATGTCGAATTAGCTTCTAGTGAATGGAAGCATTCTTACTCAAGAGAGGAAGCAGCTTTTCCAACTGAGTATGTAAAAAATAATAAATACTGGGCACCAGTTGCTAGAGTAGACAACGTTTTTGGAGATAGAAATTTAGTATGTTCATGTCCTTCAATGGATGAATATAAAGATGAAGCTGCTTAACCTTTTTTAATGAAAATTGCTGTTATCGGCTCAGGTATCTCAGGATTATCTTCCGCATATTTTCTCTCAAAAAAATATAAAGTCGATCTATATGAAAAAGATGACCACTTTGGAGGTCATTCTTTTACCTACGAGATAAAAGAAGGCGATAAAATAGTTCCAGTAGATTTAGGGTTTATTGTTTTTAATGAGGTTACCTATCCAAATTTAGTAAATTTTTTTAATGAATTAAAAGTTCCTTATGAAAAAAGCGATATGTCATTTTCTGTATCAATTAAGAATAGTAATGTTGAATATAGTGGAAGTGGTTTAGGAGGCATTTTTGTTAATAAACTAAATTTTTTTAATTTAAAATTTTTATATATGATTAGAGAGATAATTTCATTTTATAAAACTGCTCCAAAATTGCTTGAAAGTGAAATTAAAGAGGAGACTCTAGGAAGTTTTCTTAATAAAAAAAAGTTATCAAAATACTTCATCGAATATCACTTAATTCCCATGGTTGCTGCAATCTGGTCAATGCCATTTGATAAGGCAAAGGAAATGCCATTAAAATTTTTTTTAAATTTTTTTACTAATCATGGTTTATTTAAATTAAAAAATAGACCGCAATGGTACACAGTTTCAAATAGAAGTAGAGCTTATGTAAAAAAAGTAACAGATAAAATTAGTGGAGAAATTTTTAAAAATTATAAAGTGGATAAATTAATTAGAAGCGATGATAATATCAGGGTAATTATTGGCAATGAATATGTTGACTATGATCAAGTAGTTCTAGCTTCCCATGCAGACCAAAGTTTAAGAATGATAGAAAAACCAACGGAACAAGAAAAAAATATATTAGAAAAATTTAATTATGTGAAGAATGAGGCTTTTTTACATACCGACAAGAGATTAATGCCTCATAAAAAAAGGGCCTGGTCTAGTTGGAATTCTGTTTCAGATGGAGACAAGACATGTATTACCTATTGGTTAAATAAACTACAAAACTTAGATACATCTAAAGACTATTTCTTAACTTTAAACCCCATTTGTAAAATAAACGAAAATTCTGTTATAAAAAAAATTAATTTTACACACCCATATTTGAATTCAAAGAATACTGCGCTTCAAAAAGAACTTAGATTAATACAAGGAAAAAAAAGGACTTGGTTTTGTGGAAGTTATTTTGGTTACGGATTTCATGAAGATGGATTAAAATCATCTATAGATTTAATAAATAACTTTAAAATTTGATGAACTCCTGTATTTACAATGGTGAAGTAACTCATACAAGATTTAAACCTGTAAGACATTTTTTAAAGTATAAAACTTTTTCATTATTAATTGATTTAGATGAAATCAATCAATTAGACAGATCAATAAATATTTTCTCTCACAATAAGTTTAACATTTTCAGCTTTTATGACAAAGATCACGGAGAACGTGACGGAAGTGATTTAAAAGAGTGGGTTCTTAAAAACATTAGCAAGTTCAATATAAAAGGTGAAATTAATAAAGTTAAAATACTTTGTTATCCCAGAATTTTTGGCTATGTGTTTAACCCTTTAAGTATTTTTTACTGCTACGAGGATAATAAATTGAAGGCAATTTTCTACGAAGTAAAAAATACTTTTAATGAGCAGCACACATATATTTTTAAAATTAAAGATAATGAAGAAATAGCTCAAAAATGTAGAAAAAAGTTTTACGTTTCACCATTTATGGATATGGAAACTTACTATAATTTTAGATTACTTAACCCCAGTGATAAACTTTCAGTCTTTATAAAACAAACAGATTTGAAAGGAACAGTTTTAACAGCTACCCAAACAGGAGAAAGAAAAGAATTCAGCCCAAAACAACTCATGCTTAACTTTTTTAAGTATCCCCTAATGACAATTAAAATTATTAGTTCGATACATTTTGAAGCATTACTTTTATGGAAAAAAGGGGCAATATACAGGAAAAGAAATATCAAATTAAAAAATAATTTAAGTTACGAGGAATATTAATGAGTTTAATAAAAATTTCAGAAAGATTCGTCCTTAATAAATTGAAAAAAATCTCACAAGGAAATCTTAAGCTCATAAATTATGATGGAAAAGTTTTTCATTTTGGTGACTTAGAGAGTAAATTATCTTCAGATATAAAAATTAATAAACCTAATTTTTACCTAAATGTTATTATGGGTGGAAGCTCAGCTTTAGGTGAGGCCCACATGAAAAAAGATTTTTATTCCTCAAATTTAACAAATTTAATCGAACTTACAGCGAGAAATATTAATACAATTTATTCTTTTTCAGGAAGTTTAAAATTACAAAAAATCAAAAATTTTCTAAAAAGAATATTTGCGTCAAATACAAAATCCAAAAGTAGAAAATATATTTCAAAACATTATGATTTAGGGAATGAATTTTTTTCGTTGTGGCTTGATAAATCTCTCACTTATTCAAGCGCAGTCTATAAAAACGAGAAAGATGATTTAGAAATAGCTCAAAGAAATAAATTTCAAGAGCTTGTAAATTTAATGAATATTAAAGATGGAAACAAGGTTTTAGAGATAGGGTGTGGTTGGGGCGGATTTGCTGAATTTTTAGCTAAAAATTATGATGTGAGTGTGGACTGTATCACAATTTCTAAAAATCAATATGAGTTTACAAAAAAGAAGATTTTCAACTCAGGACTAAACAATAAAGTTAATGTTAATTTTTTAGATTACAGAGATCTCAAGGAAAAATATGATCACGTAGCTTCGATAGAAATGATAGAAGCTGTTGGTGAAAAATACATGGACCAATATTTTGGTAAAATTAAAAGTGTTCTTAATTATGGGGGAACTGCTGCAATTCAAGGCATCGTGATAAAAGATGAATTATTTGAAAGATATAGAGCAAATGAGGATTTTATTCAAAAATATATATTTCCTGGCGGTTTTTTACCCTCAATTCAATTTATAGAAAATTTAATTAAAAAAAATGAATTAAAACTAGAAAAAATTAATACCTATTCCGACGATTATGCCAGAACTTTAGCAACTTGGAGAAAAAATTTTTTAGGTGCTTGGGAAAAAATTAGCCCACTTGGTTTTGATGAATATTTTAAGCGTATGTGGGAATTTTACTTATCTTATTGTGAAGGCGGTTTTAAGTCTAGAAACATTAACTTGATTCAATTCTCTATGTCTAATAGATATTCGTCATGAGAAAATTTATAGTACTATTTTTACTTATTTTAACAACAGGATGTGCAAATAAAATGAAACCTACAGATTTTAAAGATCAAAAACCAAGACTAGTCATCGAAAATTACTTATCGGGTAATGTCAAAGCGTGGGGAGTATTACAAAATAGATCTGGAAAAGTTACAAGACAATTTAAAGCTGATTTAAATGGAAAATGGGATGGTTCTCAATTAATTTTAGACGAAGTTTTTGATTGGAATGATGGGGAAAGGCAAACTCGTCAATGGACTATCAAAAAAATTGATGAACATAACTACGAGGGAACAGCCTCTGATGTAGTTGGAACAGCTAAAGGATATTCATATGGTCCAGCTTTTAAATTCGAATATGTATTGCTGGTGCCAGTTAAAGGCAAAAATATTAAAATTACTTTTGATGATTGGATCTTCATGCAGGATGATCGTGTGGCAATTAACAGAGCAACAATGACAAAATTTGGGATTAAAGTAGCAGAATTAACCGTAATGTTTGTAAAAGATTGATATGTTTGAGCTTCCTAAACTAGATTACAGTAATTCAGCTCTTTCTCCAATAATGTCAGAGCAAACTTTGGATTTACATCATGGTAAACATCATCAAACCTATATTAAAAATCTAAATAACTTTATAAAAGGTTCTGAATATGAAAAATTGTCTTTGGAAGATATTATTAAAAAATCATCAAATGAAAAAAAAGCAGGAATTTTCAACAATGCAAGCCAACATTGGAATCACAATCTTTTTTGGAAATGTATGAAACCTAATGGTGGGGGAAATATTCCATCCAAGCTTGAAAATAAGATTAAAGAAGATTTTGGAGGCTTTGAAAAATTTAGGGATGAATTTATCAATGCTGGAGTTACTCAGTTTGGATCTGGATGGTGTTGGTTATCTTTAAAAGAAGATAAGCTTGTAGTAACTAAATCACCAAATGCTGAAAACCCAATAATTTATAAAATGAAACCTATTTTAGGCTGTGATGTTTGGGAGCACTCTTATTACTTAGATTACAGAAATAAAAGACCAGCGTATTTAGAAAATTTTTTTGATAAACTTATTAATTGGGAATACGTTGATTCTCTTCTTTAATTATCTTTTCACAAGTTTGTCTACTAAAAACAAATAAAGTCTATAAGGCAATATTCTTAAAAATTTTAAAGTTAAAGTTAATCCTTTTGGGAAATGAATTTCAAAAGCATTTCCTTTTACCAAGCCATTATAAATTTTATCTGCAGCGTATTCGGGAGTTTTTAAAAATGGCATAGGAAACTCATTTTTATCGGTCAAAGGAGTTTTGATGAAACCTGGTGATACAACTGAGACCCTAACTCCAAATTTTTTAAAATCAAAGTAAATACTTTCACTAAAATTAGTTAGAGCAGCTTTTGAGGGACCGTAACCACTTGAATTTGGTAGACCTCTGTAACCTGCAATCGAGGAAACTATTGAAATATGTCCAGATTTCTTATTTTTAAAATAATCTTCAACAACTTTTACACAATCAATAACCCCTAAAAAATTAACATTAATTACATTTTTAATTTTATCTGGATCTATATTTTGCTCGTCTTTGGGCTCGTATGTTCCGCTTGAAAATAAACATATGTCTAATTCGCCGAATTCATTTAAAATATTTTTAAACGTATTATTTATTTGAGATCTATCAGTAACGTCTAAAGGAAAAGAGGAAATATTTTCATTTTTGGCTAACTCATCCAATAATTCCTTTCTTCTAGCTGAAACCGCAACTTTCCAACCTTCTTTTGCAAATTTTTCTGCAACTGCCTTGCCAATTCCACTACTTGCTCCAGTGATCCAAATTTTTTTATGATTTTCAGACATTAATTAGTTATATCTTATAAAGTTGTGAAAAATAAATACTTATCTTTAATAATTATACTATTAATAACCTTTATTGCACCGATGATCGGCAGCTATGCGACAACAACTTTTAAAGAACCCTGGTACTCACAAATTATTTTACCGAGTTTTAATCCTCCAAGCTGGGTTTTTGCTCCTGTATGGACAACATTATATTTTTTAATGTCATTTGCGATTTGGAAAGTTTGGATAAAATCTTTTGAAACGAAATTATTAAAAATTTACTTCATTCATTTATTTTTTAATAGTACATGGAGCGTAGTATTTTTTGGTTTTCACTTAATTGGTATAGCTCTGGTAAATCTAGTAATTATATTAATATTTATTTTAATTTTAATGAAAGAGTATTTTTCTAGAGATATAATTAGTTTTTATTTAACGATCCCTTATTTAGCTTGGTCAAGCTATGCATTTATTCTAAATAGTTCTATTTTTCTATTAAACTAAAACTATTTTACTGGGTAATTTCTTTTCAGGAGATACCGATTTATTATTATAGATAAAATAATGATGACTATTGAACCAACTATTACAGGAAAAACAATATAACCTAATGAAACATCAGCAAATAATGCTATTAAAGGGTTTGCGGCTGCAGGGGGGTGTATAATTTTAAAATACATCATTAGTGTTACGGTAGTCCCCACAGATAATCCAAGTGTTAGATAAGACATTCCTAAAAATTCATTAAAAAGAATCCCTATAACGATTGCTAATAAGTGACCAAAAAAAACATTAGCAGGTTGAGCAAATTCACTATCATGAAATACCAAAACAATTAAAGTAGATGATCCAAAAGAAAACATTAACCAAAAACCTGTGGATGTTTCAAAGCTAAGGAAAGAGAGAATTCCAATAATAATTGAAGCAAATACTCCTGCTAGTAAAGGTTCTAATTTTTTTGATATTTTCATATATATTTTTTTTAAAATTAAGCTATATACACATAATGGATTACTTCAAACCATTCAACTTTCTAAAGAAATTACCACCTAAGTTGAACTCATTTTATAAAACAAAATCTAAGTCTGGTTTAATAGTGAGCAATAAATCAAAGTCAAAAAAAGATTTTGATCCTGTAACTAATTTTGATAGAGCATTTGAAAAATATATACGCTCACTAATAAATAAAAATTTTCCAAAAGACTCTATTATCGGAGAGGAATTTGAGGATAAATTTTCATCAAATAATTATAAATGGTCTATTGATCCAATAGATGGCACAAGAGCTTTTGTAATTGGAGCACCAACATGGTCTAATTTAATAAGTTTATCATTCGAGGAAAGATCTTTAATAGGCTTGGCTAATTTTCCAGAGCTGGATAAATATTATATTAATGATAAAAAAAAATCTTATTGTTTTAAAAATAAAAAAAAATTTATTTTAAAATCATCTAACAATAATAATTTAAAAACAATTAAGATAATCGGAAATTTTCATGGAACATTGAGTTATGAAAAACAACGTAAAGTAATTAAAAAATTTGGTTGGTCTTTTAGATTAGCTGGGTTTGATGCGCTGAATTATTGTTTATTAGCTGAGGGAAAAGTTGATGCTGTAATTGAAGCAAATTTAAAACCTTATGACATACTCCCTTTGATACCAATAATGAAAAATTCTGGTGCAATAGTAACAAATTGGAAGAATGAACCAGCAGAAAAAGGTGGAAATATTCTAGCATCATCTAATAAAATTTTGCATAATAAGATTTTAAAGTTATTAAAGCCGTTTACCAAAAAATAGAATGATAAATATATTTTTAAATAGAATATTTAGAGCAATTAAAATTGATATTGAATTGTTTGAGGAAGTTGAAAAGGATAAAAATGCAACTTTTCAAGCAGGTGCTGTAGTAGTCTTATCTAGTTTAGCCGCAGGCGTTGGTTCAATTCATTTAGGGGCCTCTAATTTTCTAGTAGCTCCAGCTCTTTCATTATTAAGCTGGTATGTGTGGGCTTATGTAATTTATTTTGTTGGGGTAAAACTTTTTGGGGGATTAAAAACTAAAAGTAATCACGGAGAACTTTTAAGAACGATAGGTTTTTCAAGTGCACCAGGATTAATAAGGGTTTTTGGAATTACACCAGAGTTAATGACAGTTACATTTATTGGCTCTGCTTTTTGGATGCTTGCTTGTATGGTTGTAGCAGTAAAAGCTGCTTTAGATTATGATAGTCTTTGGAAGGCTTTTGGAGTAGTTGTAGTTTCTTGGTTATTTCAAGCTTTTTTTCTTCTCTTAGTGATAGTTTTATTTAAAGGAATTTAAATTGGGAATATTGTTTTAGCTAAATTACAGCTTTTACAAATTTTATAACCGTGAATTATTAAATTTTGTTTAACACTTTCATCTTCTTTTTTACATTCCTCACAAAAATTATCAGTTTTTTCTAATTTGTTATCTAAGACAATTTGATCATCGTTTTTCATGTTATTTAAGATATCATATTTAAATGAAAAAAGTTTTAATAATAATAGTATTCTTATTTTATAGTAATTTAAATGCAGATGAAAATAAAAAAGCTTATTTTGCAGGGGGTTGTTTTTGGTGCATGGAAGAGTCTTTTGATCAAGTAAAAGGTGTAATCTCAACTGTTTCAGGTTACTCTGGAGGGCATTTAAAAAATCCAACTTATCAAGACGTAACATATAAAGACACTGGTCATGTAGAAGCTATTGAGGTTGTTTATGATCCTAAAATAGTTAATTATGAAAAACTTTTAAATATTTATTGGAAAAATATTGATCCCTTTGACTCTGCAGGGCAATTTTGTGATAAAGGAAAAAGTTACAGATCTGTAATTTTTTTTCAAACACAACTAGAAAAAGAATTTATAGAAAAATCATTTAAAAAATTAGAGGAAATATTTAATAATAAAATAGTAACTTTAGTTTGGAAATTTGAGAAATTTTACCCTGCTGAGGATTATCACCAAGATTATTACGAAAAAAATTTTATTAGATACCTTATGTACAAAAAGGGGTGTAAAAGAGAAGAGACCTTGAAAAAAATATGGAATTGAAAAAATTATTAGTTGCAATTTTTTTTGTTAGTTTCATCAGCTCAGCGAAAGCTGAAATGATCAAACCCGCAGAAAATCTATCAGCTTATGATGTAATTAAAATTCAGTTAGACGCTCTTAAAAATAATGATGACAATGATGCAGGAATAAAACAAACATGGCTATTTGCTCATCCGGACAACAAAAAGATGACAGGACCGTACGCTCGTTTTAGAATAATGCTTTATGATGTGCATTATCGAATTCTTTTAAATCACTTTTCACATAAAATAGATTTAATTATGAATACTGATAATAAATTTGTTTATGGGGTAAAAGTTTTAAGTGAAGAAAAAAAACAATTCTACTATTTATGGCATGTTGAAAAAGGTGACGAAAAAGATTGTAAAAATTGTTGGTTTACCTCAGGAGTTTCAATGCCTTCAGATCAAGGAAATTCAATTTGAAAAGACCGCCTTTTGCTATTCGATACTTAATTATAGGTGCAATATTAGTGGTACCACCGATAGTTAGTACCCATTATGGAACAATATATTTAGGTAAGCACAATGGTGTACTTCTTGGTTTTTGCGTTGGAATAGTTTGTGTATCTTTTGCGTGTTGGAAACTTTTTATTGATGAGTGGAGGGATGACGAGGACTAATGAAATTCGAAATCTCAAGAAAAGGAGCCTTAAAACAGCTCGATGCTTTTATAAACAGTGAATTAACAAATTATAGTTTCAAAAGAAATTTTGATTTAGGGCCAAAAGACAAATCAAACGTATCTTGTTTATCACCTTACATATCTCATAGATTAATAACTGAATATGAAGTTGTAAAAACTATTTTATCTAAATTTCCTTTTCAAAAAGTTGAAAAATATATTCAAGAAATTTTTTGGAGAGTTTATTGGAAAGGGTGGTTGGAGCTCAGGCCTCAAGTTTGGACTGACTTTATAGAAGATTTAAAAGGGCTAAAGGAAGATGATAATTATAAAAAAGCTGTTAAAGGCGAAACTCAAATTAAATGTTTTAATGACTGGGTAAAAGAGCTTAAAGAAAATAATTATTTACATAATCATACAAGAATGTGGTTTGCTAGCATTTGGATATTTACTTTAAATCTACCTTGGCAAAAGGGTGCAGAATTCTTTATGAAACATTTATTTGATGGTGATGCTGCTTCTAACACATTGAGTTGGAGATGGGTTGCTGGACTTCAAACTAAAGGAAAGCACTATGTAGCTCAATCATGGAATATAAGCAAGTTTACTAATAATAAATATAAGCATGTTAAATTAAATGAGAACGCTTTACCGGTAACAGACAAAAGAGAATATAAATTAAATCCACTCAATTTTATTACAGAAGATAATTTAAATGAAAATTTATTACTATTTGAGAACGAATTAAACTTAGAAAATAAAAATTTAAAAAAATATAAAAATATTTACTTAATTTTATTGAGTAATGATGCTCGAAGAATAAAGCTTGGACAAAAGGTATTAGATTATAAATCAGAAATAATTAATGACCAAAAAAAAAGATTTAAAGGTTTACATATCATAGATGAGGTAAAATTTCAAACTCTTGCAGATGAAATAAACTCATTTGATATTGTTCACCCATGCATTGGGGAGAATTTTTCTTTTTTAAATTCTATAAGAAAAAAGCAAAATTTAGAATTAAACTTCGTTTTGAGTGAGGAAGATAAATTTTCTTGGCAGTTTTCTAACAAAGGATTTTTTAATTTTAAAAACAATATTCCTAAAATTTTGACTAATTTTAATTTACAATAATTTATTTAGAGGAACACCTCTTTGAACAATATTTTACTTTGTCCCAATTAAGCCTCCATTTTTTTCTCCAAGTAAAAGGTTTATTACAAACTGGACAAGTTTTTTTGGGCAAATTAGCTTTTTTCATTTTTCAGAAGGTGTTTATTTTTTATAAATAGAAAATAAGCTGCAATCTCATAGAAAAGATTTAATATGAAAAATAGAGGCTTAATTTTAAATATTTTATATAAAAAATTATATTTAGGAACATTTTTCCAAATTATTAAAAAAGACTCTGCGCCATCAATTACTCTACCGTCTTGTATAACATGCATTCTTCTTAAAAGTTCTTTATATGATTTTGAGGTAACTTTCTGAGCTTCTTCATTATTAGTTACATCTATCCATTCTACACTGTTATCACTATGTTTTTTGTAGTGATTGATTTCGGCTCTACAAATATTACATGAATTGTTAAAAAAAACTTTAACCATTAGTATTTTCTTTAATAAAATTATTAGCTGCTTTAAAAATTCTTGTTTTTCTCTCTTTATTCATTTTTTCAGAAACTCTAACCATCATTGCAAGACGTGGATTTTTTAAAAAGAATTTCTTATGTCTGTCTATAAATTTCCAATATAATCCGTCCATTACATCACACCAAGGACCTTTTTTAAAATGCATCATTTTAAGAAAATAACTAGATCCACAAATATAAGGTTTAGTTGCAAATATTCCTCCATCACTAAATAACCCCATTCCATAAACATTTGGCGCCATTACCCAGTCAGATGAGTCTACGAACATTTCCATAAACCATTTGTAAACTTGTTTAGGATTTATCTCACAAAGATTCATTATGTTTGCCAATATCATTAGTCTTTCAATATGATGTGACCAGCCGTAGTTTTTAGCATTATTGATTGCATGATCTAATGGATCTAAACCAGTATTTCCGTCATACCAAGATTTTTTCATTTTTCTTTTATGATTAAAAAAATTAGTGTTATCTAATCGTTGATCATAGTTTTGATAAATTCCTCTCATAAACTCTCTCCAACCTATAATCTGTCTAATATAACCTTCTAAGGAATTCATAGGTACTTTATTTTCAATCTTTCTTAACTTCTCTATTATCTCCTCTGGTGCTATTAAACCTAAGTTTATAAGTGGACTTAATGCGCTATGAAAAACAGTATTTGATTTATCTGTTACTGCATCCTCATAATCCCCAAAAAGTTTTATTCTCTCTTTCAAAAACTCATCAAGCCACTTACTTGCGTCTTTTCTTGTTGTTGGAAACCAAAATTTATCAGTATTTCCTGGATGATCTTTAAAATTAGAATTTATAAATTTTTTAAGAGTAATCGTTTCATTAGTCTCTTTTACCTTAGAAATTATAGGAACTTTAATAGTATTCGGAAGTTTTTTTCTATTTTCTTCATCGAAACTCCATTTATTTCCTTTTGGAGTTCCGTTCTTATTCATTAATAAATTCATTTTTGTTCTCACAATTTTATAAAAATTTGCCATGAAAGGTCGTTTATTTTTAGAAAGGTAATCTTTAAATTCTTGTCTCTCCATTAAAAACATTGGAGATTTAATTTGGTTAATTTTTAGCGAATTTTTTTTTCCTAAATTCAAGATTCTTTTTTCAAAAAATTTATCCTCAATTTCAAAAAAGGTAATTTCTTTTACCTTTTTTTCTTTAATAGTTTTTTCTAGTTTTTTTTCGTAGGATAATTTAAAGTCTTTATTTACATCTTTATATATTAAATTAAAATTTTTTGATTTAAGCTCATCCTTAAATGATCTCATTGAAGATAAAAACAACAGTATTTTAAGTTTGTGATGTTTTTCAAAAGTGCATAAGCCATAGTCTTCTGCCATAAAAAAAGTATGATCTTTAAAATCAGATAGATATTTTGGGTTAAAAAGTTGATTTCCTAAAATTATAAAAAGCTTCATAGGTAACAAAATACATATTTTATTTAGATATTACACGCGTCATTATTTGCATGTAAATAACCTTTAATAATGTTATTTTTAATTATGAAAAAAGTAATATTAGGTGCAACTGGATCAATTGGATCATCACTTGCAAAAAAACTTGTAGAGTCTGGGGATCAAGTACATTTGGTAGGGAGAGACGAAGCTAGTTTATCAGAGTTAGCAAGCGAACTAAATTCAACGTTTACAACATGTGATGTTTTAGAAGAAAATTTTTCTGAAAAAATAATTAATGATCTTAAAGACGAGCAGGTGAATGGCTTAGCTTATTGTGTTGGATCAATAGATCTTAAACCTCTGAAACTTACTAAGAAAAGTGATTTTATGCATTCATTCAATCTTAATTTAGTTTCTGCAACAGAAATTATTAAATCTTTAGCTGATAATTTAAAAGCAAGCAAAGGGTCGATTGTTTTATTCTCAACAGTGGCTGTACAACAAGGTTTTCCAAATCACGCTATAGTTTCATCTGCGAAAGGAGCTGTTGAAGGTTTAACTCTAGCTCTTGCCGCTGAATATGCTCCAAACATTAGAGTAAATTGTATTGCTCCAAGTTTGACTAATTCAAAAATATCAAATTTTTTACTTAAAAACGATAAGATGGCTGAGAGCATTGCTAAAATGCATCCACTAAAAAGAATTGGAGAGGGAGGGGACTCTGCATCTGTGGCAAAGTTTCTTCTAACAGATGAAAGCTCTTGGATTACAGGTCAAATCTTTGGTGTTGACGGAGGAAGATCATCTGTCGCATAACAATTATTGTGTAAATATTTAAGTTGTTATCATGAAAAAAATTACAGTTTTACTAATTTCTATATTATTGAATACTAGCCTCATGGCTGCAGGAAGTGATAGTAGCAGCGATACTTCAAAAGATTCTTTATATGATGATGCTGTCAAATTAGTAAAAAGAGCTGGTAACCTTGAGAAAAAAGAAAAGTTAGATAAAGCTAAGAAGCTATACACACAAGCTTTTTCTAAATTAGAAAAGGCTTATAAATCAGATAAAAAAAATCCAGATATTTTAAATTATATGGGTTTCACTACTAGAAAAGTTGGAAATTTTGACCAGGCTGAAAAATTTTATTTAGAAGGTTTAAAAATAAAACCAAATCACAATGGTATTAATGAATATTTAGGTGAACTTTATGTCCAGACAAATCAAATAGACAAAGCTAACGAAAGATTAGCGGTTCTTAAAAATTGCAATTGCGATGAGTATAATGAGCTTGAGTTAATCATAAAAAATAAGGGCGTGAAAGTTTATTAAGATAAGTCTAAAGCAAATTTCTTTAACTTTTCGATCGGAATAAGTTCTAATGTTTTGACATTAGTTTTTTTTAAGTAAACTTGACAAGCAGCTCCTTCTTCAATTGCTCTTGCATACCATGTAGCACACACGCACCAAGAGTCTCCATCTTTTAAACCAGGAAAACCAAATTCGGGATGAGGTGTAATTAAATCATTACCAACTTTTTTAGACCATTGTAAAAACTCATCAGTAACTTTTGCACACACGGTGTGTACTCCTCGATCATTTTTATCCGTATTGCAACATCCGTCTCTAAACCATCCAGTTAAAGGATCATTAGAACATGGTTCAAGGGGTTCTCCAAATACATTTTTTTGAATTTTTTCACTCATTTACTGAATACGTTTGCAATTTTTCTGTCAATTTCCAAATTAAAAGAAAAAGATCTTCTCTCACCTTTAGTTTTAAATGGATAAGCAGTATGCATTAAATAGTGAGGAAACAATATCATATCACCCTCTTTTGGTTGATGATTAAAAATACACTCACTCATTAGCATTTTGCTTCCATTGATAAAGTCTATTGAGCCGTCAGTTTTGGTATTTTTTTTATTTTTAGAAATAAATTTAGGTATTTTCAAATAACCTACCCCGGAGATATGCCCATCATGAAAATGAATGGGATTATATTCATCATTAAATTGACGAACTACCCAAAAATTTTTTATTTTTATTTTCAAAATTTTTTTACCTAAACTTTTAAATATATAAGTTTTAACTGCTTTAAATAAAATCTTTTCTAAGTTTTTTTTTATAAAGTTTTTTGGTAATTGAAATTCTTGTTTAACTTGTCCGACTAGTTTATTTGAATAATCTAATTTTTTTAATAAGTTCTTTTTAGAGATTATTTTATCAACCTCAGTATTTATTTTTTTTATCGTATTCTTTGATAGTTTAAGACTTGCGATTTTAGGACCAAATGGACTTAAAACTCTCATACTTATAATTTAGTAGGATTGGGTTGACCTTTATAAACCTCTTCAGGATCAAATTTTTTTTTCTTTTCCTTAAAATCTAACTCAATTTCTTCAGAGTTTTTAATTTGCCCCAAAGGTATTGATCGATAAAAACAAGACTTATACCCGACATGGCAACTCGCACCATTCCCAATATCTACTGACATCCATAAAGCATCCTGATCATCATCTATTCTTAAATCAATAACTTTTTGAACAAATCCACTCGTTTTACCTTTATGCCATAAAGCTTTTTTTGATCTGCTCCAATAATGAGCTTCTTTTGTTTCAATAGTTTTTTTCAAAGCTTCTGCATTCATGTATCCATGCATCAAAAGTTCTCCAGAACTACTATCTGTAGTGGTCACAGGAATTAGACCATTGTCATCAAATTTTGGGGAGAGAAATTTTCCTTCCTCAACTTCAGATACATTTTCTCTTTTTTTAAACATGATAGTAAAATAGTGAAAAAAAGACAAAATAGCAATTTGCAATAATTAATTATGTCCTATAAAAACATCATAGTATGAAACTAGTTAAAGACATCAATAAAGAGTCATCGAATAAACCTCAAGTCAGTGATAAAGAGGCTGAAGAGGCGATAAAAAAATTATTAGCATGGATTGGTGAAGATCCAGGCAGAGAAGGCTTACAAGAGACCCCAAAAAGAGTGGTTAAAGCATTTAAAGAGTATTTTAAAGGCTATCATCAGAACGCAGAGGAAGATTTGTCAAAGACTTTCGGAGACGTTGAAGGCTATGATGATATGGTTATTGAAAAAAATATAACTTTAGAAAGCCATTGTGAGCATCATATGGCCCCTATAATAGGCGTTGCTCATGTTTCTTATATTCCAAATAAAAAGGTTGTAGGTCTTAGCAAATTAGCTAGAACTGTTGAAATTTTTTCTAAACGATTACAAACGCAAGAGAGATTAACGATGCAAATTGCAAAAACACTCATGAGTGCTTTAGATGCAAAGGGTGTAGCAGTCACTATCGATGCAGCTCATCAGTGCATGACTATGCGAGGAATAAAAAAAGAGAAAGCAACAACTGTTACAAATTATTTTTTAGGTTCTTTTAAGGAAGATTTAAGTATTCAAAATAGATACCTAAAATATATTGGAAAATAGATGTTTGATAAATTCAAAGCTGTTGTTATAGATAATCAAAACGAAAAGTTCACAAGAGAAATTAAAGAAATAGATAAAACCCAATTAAAAGATGGAAATGTATTGGTCAAAGTTGACTATTCAAGCTTAAATTATAAAGACGCTCTTATTTTAAATGATGGAGGAAAGATCGTAAGAAAATTTCCTTTTGTTCCGGGAATAGATTTTTCAGGAACAGTTGTAGAGAGTGAAGATAGTAAATTTTCAAAAGATGATAAAGTAATTCTTACAGGATTTAGAGTAGGGGAAGCATATTATGGAGGGTTTTCTCAATACGCAAAAGTTGACTCAAATTTTTTAATTAAGATACCAAAAGAATTAGATACACATAAAGCTATGATGTTAGGTACAGCCGGTTTTACGGCCTTACTTTGCTCGTTTGCTGTAAAAGCAAAAGAAGAATTACTATTAGGTGAAAAAGTTAAAGATGTTTTAGTTACTGGTGCAACAGGCGGTGTTGGAAGTATTGCGGTTATGATTTTATCAAAAATGGGATACGATGTTCATGCTGTTACAGGTAAAAAAGACAAAAATGATTATTTAACGGATTTAGGTGCAAAAAATATAATCGATAGAAAAGAGTTTGAAGGTGAAAGTAAATTGCTAGAAAAAGGAGTATGGGACGGCGTAGTTGATACAGTAGGCGGATCTGCCTTAACCAAAATATTTGCTCAAACCAAACCTGGAGGAATAGTTGCAGCTTGTGGAAATGCTGGTGGTATCAAAATTAATACAAATGTTATGCCGTTTATTATTAGAGGAGTAAAATTGTGGGGAATTGATTCGTCAGGATCATCAGTAAAACGAAGAGAATTCGTTTGGGGAGAAGCAGCTAAGTTAATAGATTTTTCAAAGGTTCAATCATTCACTAAAGAGCTTTCATTTACTGAACTTTTAGAAACTTATCCTAAACTCCTTAAAGGTGAGTTTTTTGGAAGAGCTATAGTAAATCCAAATAAATAACTTATAATTAACTTTATTTATGGATTGGGATAAATTAAAAATATTTCACACTGTTGCAGAAGCATCTAGTTTTACAAAAGCTTCAACTATTTTAAATTTAAGTCAATCCGCTATAAGTCGCCAAATTCAAGCTTTAGAAGGCGATCTAAAGGTCCAACTTTTTGAGAGACATGCAAGAGGTTTAGTTTTAACTGAGAATGGTGAATATCTTTATAAATCAGCACATGAAATTATTTCAAAACTGAAAGATGTAGAGTCTAACCTTAGTGGACAGAAAGATAAACTAAATGGAAAACTTACAGTTACAACAGTAGTAAGTTTTGGCACGACTTGGCTTACACCAAGAATAAAAGAGTTTATGGATTTACATCCAGATATTGAAATTGAATTAATATTTGATGATAAAGAACTTGATTTAAGCACCCGAGAGGCTGATGTCGCGATAAGGATGAGAAGACCAAAGCAATTGAATTTAATTCAAAAAAAATTTGTTGATTTTAATTATCATATTTACGGATCAAACGATTACTTACAAAAAAATGGATATCCAAAAACTTTAAAAGATTTAGATAAACATAAATTTATAACATACGGAAAAGGAGCCCCATCTCCAGTTTATAACCCTGACTGGGTTTTAAAACATGGTGTTAAAGATGGAAAAAAAAGAAAATCGATTATGAAAGTTAATAGCGTTTATGGATTATTATTAGCAGTACAAAGTGGAGTAGGTTTAGCGGCTTTACCAGATTACATTGCTCATAACGTAAGTAATATAACTAAAGTTTTACCTGAAGAAACTGGTAAACCTACCGAAACACATTTTGTTTACCCCGCATCTTTAAAGAATAATGCAAGACTAATGGCTTTCCGAAACTTTATATTTACAAAGGTGAACGAGTGGAAATTTTAATATCTTTTATAATTCCATTTATAATCTTATTAACAATAGTTGTTTTTATACATGAATATGGACACTATTATTTTGCAAAAAAATACGGAGTAGGTGTTACTGATTTTTCAATAGGTTTTGGAAAAGAAATATTCGGTTTTAATGATAAATCAGGTACCAGATGGAAATTTTGTGCAATACCTTTAGGAGGATATGTTAAATTTTTTGGCGATAGAAATGTTTTTAGCCAGGCAGAACAAGAAGAGCTTTTAAAAGAGTATAATGAGGAAGATCGTAAAAAACTTTTTGTTGTTAAACCCCTTTATCAAAGATCTTTAATCGTCGCAGCAGGACCATTTGCAAACTTTTTATTAGCTATAGTAATTTTTGCTATAATTTATATGTTTGCTGGTAAGGATTTTACTCCTGCGCAAATTCAAGAGGTTCAGCCTGAAAGTCCAGCTTATACTGCAGGAATTAAATCGGGTGATGTAATACAATCAATTAACAATAGAGAAGTAAAAAGCATCATGGAGGTTTCAACTTTTATAAATGCTTCATCGTCAAAAACTATTGATATAGAAGTCTTGAGAAATGGCGAAGAATTTATTTTACAAGTAAAGCCAAAAATTGTTGAAGGAAAAGACTCATTAGGAAATCAAATTAATAAGAAGATTATTGGAATTAAAGTTGTACCTTTGAATGAAGAGATAAATAGGCAACGATTAGGTCCCGCTACAGCTTTATATTATGCTGTTAAAGAAACTTGGTTTGTTATTGACGCTTCATGGGATTTTTTAATTTCTATGTTTAAAGGGACTGGAGATACTTCTCAATTAGGAGGTCCTATTAAAATTGCTAAAATTACAGGTCAAGTTGCTAAGTTTGGAATTGTCGCTTTCCTAAGTATTATGGCATATATTTCTATAAGCTTAGGGTTCATAAATCTTTTACCAATACCAATGTTAGATGGTGGACATTTAATGTTTTACGCTTTTGAAAAGGTTTTAGGTCGTCCTTTAACTCAAAGAACACAAGAAGGTTTTTTCCGAATCGGGTTATTTTTGCTACTTTCTCTAATGTTTTTTACTACGTTTAACGATCTAAAAGATTTAGGCTTGTTTTAAGCCACTTTTATTAGTAAAAAAAGTCAATAAAATCAACACTTTTTGAGGTACAATATATAGTGTTAACATTTACGTGAAACACCAAAAAAACATTGATTTTATGGGGTTTTTCTGCAGATTAGAAATAACCAAAAAAGGGGCATAAAATGAATAAAAAACAACTAGTAGCGAAAATATCGTCAACTTTGGGTCAAAGTAAAGCTGATGCTGAAAGAACTTTTGATTCAATCACGACAATCATTTTGGATGCTTTGAAAAATGACGATACTGTAAAGATAGCTGGTTTTGGTACTTATAAAGTAGCAAAGAGAAAAGCTAGAGTAGGAAGAAATCCTAGAACAGGAGAGTCAATTCAAATCGCTGCGTCACAAAAAGTAAAGTTTTTACCTGCTAAAAGCTTAAAGGAAATGTTTAATAGATAAACGTTTATTTAGCCCTTATTTGATAATTTCAAATAAGGGCTAACTACTTGCAAAAACTGCATAGCTAAAATTAAGACAATTCAATACTCATTTAAATTCATTAATTCTATAAGGCCCTCAACAAGGGAGAACTTATGAAAAAATACATTGGTTACTTTTTAGCAGGTACAGCCATTTACTTTGGCTTTGCTGGTTTAGGTTATGCCGAGACCACAGTGTCTGCAGAAGTACAATACATATTTAATACTATATTATTTTTGATGTCAGGTTTCTTGGTCATGTGGATGGCTGCAGGTTTTGCAATGTTAGAGTCAGGTCTAGTAACATCAAAGTCTGTATCAGCAATCTGTGCAAAAAATATAGGTCTTTATTCAATCGCTGGAGTAATGTTCTGGCTGGTTGGTTACAATTTAGCTTACGGTATTCCAGAAGGTGGATATATCGGTACATTTACACCATGGAGTGATGCATCAAAACTTGAGACAGGTTATTCAGATGGATCTGACTGGTTTTTCCAAATGGTGTTCTGTGCCACTACAATGTCAATAGTATCTGGTACGTTAGCTGAGAGAATTAAGATCTGGCCATTTTTCTTATTTGCCGCAATTTTAACTGGAATAATTTATCCAATTTCAATGGGTTGGCAGTGGGGTGGCGGATGGTTATCCGTTGCTGGATTCTCTGATTTTGCTGGTTCTACACTAGTACATGCTGCCGGAGGAGCTGCTGCTTTAGCTGGTGCCATCGTTCTTGGTGCTAGATCAGGCAGATTCTCAAGTAAAGGAGAAGCTAAGCCTATGGCGCCTTTTGCGGCATCATCAATTCCATTAGCAACTTTAGGAGTATTTATACTTTGGTTAGGTTGGTTTGGGTTTAACGGTGGATCGCAACTAGCCGCTGGAACACTTGAAGATGTGTCTTCAGTAGCAACAATTTATATCAATACGAACTTAGCTGCAGGAGGCGGTGTATTAGCTGCCGCAACTGTATCAAGAGTAATCGGTGGTAAAACTGACGTAGTAATGATGCTAAACGGCGCGATAGCTGGATTAGTAGGTATTACGGCAGAACCATTAACACCAAGTCCGTTAGCTGCAATCTTCATAGGAGCGATAGCAGGAGTATTAATGTACTTCTCAACAAAACTATTGTTCAAAATGAAAATTGATGACGTGGTAGGTGCCATACCAGCACACTTAGTAGCTGGAGTATGGGGTACATTAGCAGTGCCATTAACAAACGGTGATGTTACTTTCGGAGCACAATTCCTAGGTACAATCTCAGTTGTGGTATTCGTATTCATAGTCTCGTTTATTGTTTTCCAAATTATTAAAAATACAGTTGGATTAAGAATAAGCAAAGAAGCTGAAAGACTAGGAACTGACAAAGCAGAAGTTGGTGTAATAGCTTACGGTATTAGAGACTAAATAAAATTCCCTCCCTCGTTAGTTGGGAAAAATTATAAGGCCTGTTTCGGTTCCCCCGTTCAGGCCTTATTTATTTTACAAGTCTCGTATGCATTAAATTCATGCTTTAAAACTTTATAATTTGATATCAAGTTTTCAAAAAAAAAGGGGGAAACATGAAAAAATTAACTTTCATTTTATTAGGTTGTATTTCTGCTTTATTAATTAGCTCTCAAAGCTTTGCAGAAACTACAATGTCTCAAGAGGGACAATATATTTTTAACTCACTAGGATTTTATTTAGGCGGAGTGCTAGTTGCTTTCATGGCGGCAGGTTTCTGTATGCTTGAGAGTGGATTGGTGACAACTAAGAGTGTGTCGACAATTGCAGCGAAAAATATAGGTAAATTCGCTATATGCTCACTCGTATTCTTTTTAGTTGGTTATAATTTAGCTTACGGGGTGCCTGAAGGCGGTTACGTGGGATCATTTACTATATGGACAGACTCATCTGATGCTGAAACAGGTTATTCAGGTTATTCAGATTGGTTCTTTCAAACGATGTTCGTTTGTGCAACAGCTTCAATAGTTTCAGGAGCAGTGGCAGAAAGAATTAAGATCTGGCCGTTCTTCATTTTTGCGGCAATTATGGCGGGAGTCATTTATCCAATTTCTATGGGTTGGCAGTGGGGAGGTGGCTGGCTAGCTAGCGGCGGATTCTCCGATTTTGCTGGATCAACTTTAGTTCATGGATGTGGAGGCGCTGCAGCATTAGCTGGAGTAATAGTCTTGGGTGCTCGAGAAGGAAGATTTGGACGAAAAGGAGAGAAGAAATCTATGCAACCTTTTGCAGCTTCAAGCATTCCATTAGTAACTCTAGGAACTTTTTTACTTTGGTTTGGTTGGTTTGGTTTCAATGGTTTTAGTCAACTAGCTATGGGTACGTTTGATGACGTAAATGCAATTTCTAAAATTGCTGTTAACACTCATTTAGCCGGAGCAGCAGGGACATTCACCGGCGCTGCTTTGACAAGACTAATTGGTGGTAAAACTGATATTGTTATGATGTTAAACGGAGCATTGGCTGGTCTTGTTGCTATTACTGCAGAGCCTTTAACACCTGGACCAATTACTGCAATGATCATAGGATCAGTAGGAGCAATCATAATGTATTTTGGTACAAAAATGTTAGAAAGTTATGGTTTAGATGATGTTGTAGGAGCAATACCTGTACATATGTTTGCTGGAATATTTGGAACACTTGTAGTTCCATTAACTAATCCAGATACATCTTTTGGTACTCAATTTATTGGAACTGCCTCTGTATGTATATTTAGCTTTGTCTTGTCTTGGATTACATTTACTGGCCTTAAATCAACAATAGGGTTAAGAATTAGTAAAGCAGCTGAGAAATTAGGAACTGATAAAGCTGAAGTAGGTGTCACTGCATATTCAATAAGAGATTAGTAAATAATTTAACAATAAAGGCCCGAAAATATGGGCCTTTATTCAATCACTCAAGTTCAGTAGCTAAGAGTTTTCCGCTACAAGAAAGACTTTTTTCTTGTTTAGGATGCAAAATTTTAATTTTAATTTTTGTTTTATTTAAAAGATAATTCTTCATTTCATTATCAAGCGATGAAATATTTAATATTTTATTTTTTATCTCTTTTGTTAAGCTTTCCTCATTCACTAAATTATTAAAACTTTGAGAAAGAAAAGAGTAACCATATTTATTCATAAAAATTTTATTCCTTACTTGATTACAATCTCTTAATTTAGGATAATATCTTTTTGAACGATATCTTTCTTTGTCCATAATTGCATTTATAGAAATATCAATACTATCATCATTTTTAATTTTTATATCATAAATGATATCTTGATACGCTACACCAAATACCCCGCCACCTTGAAAGACATTTTTTGCATTCTCTTTAAAAAATAATTCATATTTTAAAATTACAAAATCTTTAAGTGGGATAAATTTTCCTTGCAAATTCAAATTGTCCGCCTTTACTTTTGTAAAAACTAAAAATAAAAAAAATAATGCTAAAGATTTATAATTTATTTTCATCCCACAATTTTTTCCAATTAATATTAGGTGATAAACCGAATACTGAATTAACATTTGTGCAATGCATAGCTAATGAAGGTATTGGAGAAATACAGATCTCTCTTTTAAAAATATTATGCAATGGAGTTTCAAATGGAGAATGCTCATTTTTACTCATTAATATTAATTCATTCCAATATTTAATTATTAAGGACTTGCTTGTTAAGAAGGTCAAAAGAGACTCATTTACCGTTCTCCAGTGATATTTATTTCCTATAAATATTTTTGAGTTTTCTAATTTTTTATACAGATAAGGATAATCAATCGGACAAATAAATAGATCGTTTCCTATTTCAGTGGAAATCTTCTCATAGGAACTAATCATCTCAAAAATACTATCACTTTTGTGAATATAATCGTCTTCAACAAAATATACCAAATCATCACTTTTTTCTTTAGCTAGATTAAAAGATGAGTTTATACTTGCCATTGTAGCTCTCATATTTTTTTCAATAGATGGATTATTTTTATTTATAGTTTTTATCTCATTAAATTTCGGCAAATCTAAATTTACTATTTCATATTCAATTTTTGAATTATCTAATTTATTGCTAATCATTCTTAGATCATTTTCTTTGGAGTTATAATCAATAATAAATATTTTAATTTTTATTGTTTTAAGCTCTTCTGAATTTTTTTTAAGGCTATTAATTATTGAGTTAATAGTACGAAACGTATACTCGGATTTATTTTTTTCAAAAACTCTTTTTTTATTTTGTGTAACTAAATTTACAGATGTACAAGTTTTAATTATAATATCTAATGATTTAACTATGCGTTTAATTTTTGTTTCTCCTAAAGATAAAGATATGTTATTTTTTCCCAGATTTGAGAGGTTTTCATTAGCTGATTTTTCTAAGGTAGGTAAATATAAATTTGATTGGTCAATCAATTCAAAACCAATCATACGACAAAGTTTTATAAAAATCTTTTTAAAGAAATTAGTTTTGTAAGTATTTTTAATTTTTTTCATTGTACTTAAACGTATATATTAGTTTATAATGCACTTCTATGACCATTAAATCTTCTCAAAATTTAGTAGAAGAAGCTCTTAAAAGTATTGAAACTTTGAAATCTAAAGAAGTTAAAACTCTTTATGACAATGAAGAAATTACCTTAATAGACGTGAGGGATATAAGGGAATTATGGAAAGAGGGTACGATTGAAAATTCAAAACATATTCCAAGAGGAATGCTTGAGTTTTGGCTAGATCCTGAAAGTTCATATTTTAAAGCAAATAAAATTAAGGACACTAAAAAAATGGTTTTATTTTGTGCTTTAGGATGGAGGTCTGCATTAGCAACAAAATCTCTTGTTGAAATGGGATTTAAAAATGTTGCTCATGTTGATGGAGGTTTTGATGCGCTAAAAAAAAGTGGATTAAAGGTTGTCACAAAAGAAAAAAAATAAGTTATTTTTTTGCCTCATTTAAAACAAACTCAATTCTATCTTGGCCCCAAAAAATCTTATTATTAACAACAAAAGTCGGAGCTCCGAAAATGCCTTTTGTATAAGCATCACTGGTTTTTTTTCTTAGAGAGTCCTTTATTAAAGACGATGAGGATCTTAATGTAAAAGTTTTTGGATTAACATTTAAATTCTTCAGTACTTTTTGAATAATTATTTCGTCATTCATATTTAAACCATCTTGCCATATTGTATTAAAAATACTATCGATATAGTAATTTTTTATATTGTCTTCTTCTGCAACTAATACTCCACGCATAAGGCCTAAACTACGTATTGGAAAATATGAATTAAATTTAAACCTTATATTGTTTTTTTCAGCAATGAGTTTACAGTCCTTAATCATGTGCCTTGCCTTAGCTGGAATGAAGGCTGGGGCTTTTATTCCATGTAAGTTATGTAAACCACCTAATAATATCGGATTATATTTTATCTTTATTCCTTCTCTATTTTCAATTTTTCTTAGCTCTTTATGAGCAAGAAAAGAATATGGACTGACAAAATCGAAATAAAATTCAAAAGGTTTAATCATCAAAGCTAACTTTTTTGGCAAAGAATATTCTTATAAACCAATAAATAACCAATCCAATTGGGCCAGTAAAATACGTCAAAACTAAAGAGGGAATGGTAATAATTTTTGGAATTAGATATTTTTTACTATCTCTTACAATCCAAGCGCCGGCAAATAAGCTTATAGCTAAAAAATGAAGCCAAAAAATTAATAATAAAACTTCATTAGCAAACATAGAATATAAACCATCCAAACCAGTATATAGTTCAAAACCATCAAGAATATTTCCCTCCAAAAAAATTATATAACTTAAATATGCGTAACCAGAGCCTAGCAGCAACGGAACAATTATAGAT
>CACIWE010000003.1:0-45000 GCA_902590285.1 uncultured Pelagibacteraceae bacterium
TTCTAATGAATGAAAAATTGAAAAAATTATTTCCAATAACTTCTCAGACTTCTGACCAGGATAAATTATTATTATTAAAAGTTATAAACATTATTGGAAAAAAAATAAAAAACTATTCCTATTGTGAAATTGGATCATTCTTAGGTGGAAGTCTCACACCTTTTTTATTAGATAGAAATTGTAAGAAAATTTTATCGATAGATAAAAGAAACCAAATTGTCGATGACGAAAATCAGGAAAAATGGAGCTATAAAAATATTTCAGAAAAAACTATGATAAAAAACTTTGAAAAAAATAAAATTGATACAACAAAATTAAAAACATTTAATGGTGATATTAGTAAACTTAAAACAAAAATTAAGTTTGACCTTATTTTTATAGATGGGATCCATACTGACCAAAATGTTTTCTCAGATTTTTTATATTCTTTTGATTTTATGAATAAAAATTCAATTATATTATTCCATGATAGTCATGTAATTTTTAATGCTTTAATTTTAATAAAGATTTTTCTTAATAAAAATAAATACGATTATAACATCGTAAAATTCAAGAATTCCTCTATTACTGCAATATTTTTAGGTAAATTTAAAAAAACACAATTGTCAAAAAATATAGTAGAAAATTTTGATTATTTTATCAATTATGCGAAAGAGGGAATGTTATTACACCAAGCTAATAACAGAATTAAAGTTAAATTTCGACTCTCTAAATTTTTAAAAGGTAAAGCTCCATACAGATACCTAATTAAAGATGTTAAAAAAAAAAGTGTGATTTAACTTTTTATTAAATATCCACATACAACCTAAAAGAGTCTTAAACTAATATTACGAATCAGATAAATTATATTTAAGGGCAGTGGAGGGAGACTGAAGCTGCCTTTACTATTTAAAGCCTTTTAATCCCAATTACTTTTAATTTAGCAGTTCGCTCAATTCTTTTAATAGTTTGATTGATACCCATAATTACAGTTTTCTTCATTGGCCCATAAGCATGAATTAATTTTTTATTAGATAAAGCTACAGCAACGTGACCTTTCCAATAGATGATATCATTCTTTTTTATATTTTTTAATTTTATGTTTTTTCTGAAATATTTAACCTGATCCTTAGCATCTCGAGGACAAAATTTATTATTAAAATTTAAAAATACTTGTACCAGCGCTGAGCAATCAATTCCTTTAAAGGATTTACCACCCCATTTATATTTAATATTTTTAAAAGAGGTTATTTTTCTAAAAGGATTTTTTTCTTTATATGCAATAGGTTTAACATCACTTTTTTTTAGCCAACCATTTGCAAATTTTAAAAACTTTGAATTATTTTTTATTACTTTAATTTTAGAACCAAAGGTAATTTCATTTTTTTTTACTCTGTTCGGAAATTTAAAAATCTTTGCTTTTAAAGAAATTACTTTATGCGTAGGTCTCAAAAAATTAGAGAATTTTTTATTTAATATGTAACCTTTATAATTATCTTCTTTAATTTTAATTTTTAGCCATTTTTTTGACTTTTTAGATATAGAAAAGCTTTCACCATAAATCATTTGTGTAACCACTTCAGATTTTAACGAGGGTTTCTTATAAAGATTTATTACTGAGAAATTATTTGTAAAATATTTAATCATTTAAATTAAGTTTATGTCTTATCATGTAAAGAAATATAAGAGATGGAATTACCATTATTGCCGTGATGATAAAAAATATACCCCAATCTCCATTTAACCAATCTACCAAAGCGCCAGAGGATGCAGCTAAAGTTGTTCGTCCCGCTGTACCAATCGAAGCTAATAAAGCATATTGTGTTGCAGTGTAAGTTCTATCTACTAGCATCGAAATAAAAGCAACAAAAGCAACTGTTGCAAATGCTGCTGCCATATCATCAAATATTACAGCAATAGCAAATAATAATTCTGATTTACCTGACCATGCTAATAAAGAAAAAAGCAAATTTGTTGAGGCCATTAGTATTCCTGAAACAAACATAGCTTTTATGACACCAGATCTAATAGCGAATAACCCACCTAGCAGTGTAAAAATTACTGTGGTTAACCACCCAAGACCTTTGGAATATAATGCTATGTCTGTCTTAGTAAAACCTATCTCCTTATAGAAAATCACTGACATTCTACCAAGAAAAGCCTCTCCGATTTTAAAAAGAAAAATAAAAGCTAGTATTGCTAAAGCAATATTAAAACCATTATTTTTAAAAAAACTTATAATAGGACCAGCAACTGTTCCCGTAAGCCATGCAATAATTTTTGTTAAAAGGTTCGAGGCACCTAATTTATCTTCAATCATTTTGTCAGTTTTTTTTTGAGACTCGCTTCTATCTGTTTGCAAAACTTCGTTTACAAACATTAAACCAATGTTACAGGCTATAATTACAGCGCCTAGTACCAAAAAAGTTATTTGCCAATAATTATCAAACCCAAGATTTTGAAAGAATTCTGCCGAAGTAAGAGAAACTACACCACCTAATTTATATCCAGTCCACCAACCTACAACTGCCATTGCAGCACCAGCTTGCATAGATTTTCCCTCATTCTCCCCAATTTGTTCAATTCTTAATGCATCCACAGTTATATCTTGTGTGGCTGAAGCAATTGCAATTATCAGACCAACACTTATCACAAGCGCTAAATTTGTAGTTGGATTTATTAAACTCCAAAATATTAAACTTATAAGGATGATAGATTGCATTAAAACAATCCATCCTCGTCTGTGACCAATTTTATTTGTTAACCAAGGAATTTTAACTCTATCTATAATTGGAGCCCATAAATAATTGAAAGCATAAACTGCAAAAATTAATCCAGCCCATCCTATAGTACTTCTGCTTAAACCATCTTCTTTCAACCAAAGACTTAGACTACTTCCAATAATGACCCAAGGAAAACCACTTATTGCACCAAGTAATAATATTTTTATCATTCTGCGATCAAAATAAACTGAGAAAGTTTCAGCAAGTGTTTGTTTTTTATATATTTCCATGACTTAATTTCTCCAAAAAGATGGAAAGAAAAGTACTAGCACAGCAAATAATTCCAATCTTCCAAGCAACATTCCGGTCGCTAATATCCATTTTGATAAATCAGGCAAACTTTTATAATTTCCATCAGGTCCAATTATCTCACCCAATCCAGGTCCGACATTAGAAATAGAACTTGCAGCACCAGATATTGAAGTAACAAAGTCCAATCCACTTATTGAAAGAAGCATCGCAATAATTAAAAAAATAAATAAAAATGAAAAAATAAAGATAATTACAGATCTTATAAAATCATCTGAAATTTTATGATTATTATATTTAGTTATTATAACACTGTTTGGATAAATTAATTTTTTAATTTGATTTTTAAGAAAAATTAAAAGCATTTGTAATCTAAAAATTTTAATACCACATGCTGTTGATCCTGCGCATCCACCAATAAACATAAGAAACAAGAAAAAAATTAAAGAAAACTTTCCCCATAGACCAAAATCATCAGTGACATAACCTGTACCAGATAAAATAGAAATAACATTAAATGAGGAAATTCTTATCTTTTCAAATAAATTTCCATCATAATTTATAAATAATAAGTAAAGAAACATTACTAATATTGAAATAGCTAATAAATAAATTAAACCCTTAATTTGTACGTCTTGAAAAAATATTTTTTTATTTCCCTGAGAAAATTTTAGATAGGAGATAAAAGGTATGCTACCTAATATAATAAATAAACTTGCAACTATTTCAATGTTTGAATTTTTAAAAAAACCTATCGAGTCATTATGTGTTGAAAAACCACCCGTGGCTATAGTTGTCATTGAGTGACAAATACTATCAAATACTGTCATTCCAAATATCCAATAAAAAAAACCACAAAATAAAGTAAGAATTATGTAAGTTGAGATTATAATTGCAGCAACCTCAATAGTTCTTGGTAAAATTTTTTCAGTGCTATCTGGTCCTTCCATTTTAAAAAGCTGCATTCCTCCCACTTTTAATAATGGTAAAATTGTAATAGCCATTACAACAATACCAATTCCACCTAACCATTGCATGATAGCTCTCCACAATAAAATACTTTTGGGGCTATTATCTAAGTCAGATATAATAGTTGCACCAGTAGTCGTTATACCTGACATACTTTCGAAAAAAGCATCGCTGAATGAAAATGTTTGATTTGATAGCACGAAAGGTAGGCTCCCAAATATTGCGACAGTTACCCAAGCAAGTGTTGAGAATAAAAAAGTTTGTCTTAGGTTTAATTTTAAATCTTTTTCAAGATTCGCTAGTATGCACAAAATACCAATAAATATAGTTACAAAAGAGGATGATATAAAGCTATGACTGTCCTCTTTATATAAAACTTGCATTGAATAGGGTGCTAACATTGAAAGCCCCAACACTATCAACAATATACCGATTAAGAAAAAAACTGTTTTGTTACTGGTCATTTAAAATGAGATTATTTAAATAGTTTTAAAATTCAACTTAATATGACGTAATTATATCTGTATTTTGCATATAAAATTTAATAAACCTTTACTATGCTGGATAATAACTTAATTCAATCTACTTCATCCTGGCCATTTGTTGAAATTAGAAAGCTACTAAAAGATAGAAAAGATATTATAAAAAAAAAGGGTATAATTACTTTCCAAACTGGTTATGGGCCAAGTGGATTACCACATATAGGGACTTTTGGTGAAGTTGCAAGGACCACTATGATGATAAATGCTTTAAATCACATAGAAAAAATTAATCATGAATTGATCACATTTTCTGATGATATGGATGGATTAAGAAAAGTTCCTGATAATATTCCTAATGATCAAGTTTTAAAAAATAATTTAGGAAAACCTTTAACTAATATTCCAGATCCATTTAAAAAATTTGATAGCTTTGGCAAGCATAACAATGAGATGCTAAAAGAATTTTTAAATAAATTCAATTTTAAATTTACCTTTAAGAGCTCGACAGAAAATTATAAAAATGGTGTCTTTAATAAATCACTTTTAAGAGTTGCAGAAAAATATGAAGATGTAATGAACATAATTCTTCCGACTTTACGAGAGGAAAGAAGAAAAACTTATTGTCCATTTTTACCAATTTGCCCCAAAACTGGAAAAGTATTGGAAATACCATTATTAGAAATAGACAAAAAAACTGGAAATGCAGTCTTCGACAGCAGTGGCGAAAAAATAGAAACAAGCATTTTAGACGGGAAATGTAAATTGCAGTGGAAAGTGGACTGGGCGATGAGATGGTTCACTTTCGATGTTGATTTTGAAATGTACGGAAAAGATTTAACTGAGAGTGCTATTTTATCTAATAAAATTTGCAAAACACTAGGAAAAAATCCACCTAATGGTTTTGCCTATGAACTTTTTTTAGATGAAAAAGGAGAGAAAATTTCTAAATCAAAAGGAAATGGAATTTCTATAGATCAGTGGCTTAGATACGCATCACCGGAAAGTCTCTCTCTTTATATGTACCCTAATCCAAAAAGAGCAAAAAAACTTTACGCAGAGGTTGTACCTAAAACAGTTGATGAATATTTAACAAGTATTGAAAAATATCCAAGTCAAAAAAAAAAAGACCAAATTTTAAATCCTGTCTGGCATGTACATAACGGTAAGCCACCAACAGAGAAAATAGTAATGCCTTTTTCAATGTTATTGAATTTAGTTGGGTCTAGCAATGCAGACAGTAAAGAAATTTTATGGAAGTTTATAAATAGATTTCATCAAGAGATTAAACCAAAAGACTATCCAATCCTAGATGGATTAACAACGTTTGCAATAAACTATTTTAAAGATAAAGTTGAACCAAATAAAAAATTTAAAAAGCCTTCATTAGATGAGAAGAAAGCTTTAGAAAATCTTGTTTCAAAATTATCTGACATTAAACAAAATTTAAAACCAGAAGAAATTCAAACAATTATATATGCAACAGGTAAAGAAAATGGGTACGAGCAAAATCTACGAGATTGGTTTAAATTAATTTATGAAGTAGTATTTGGAGAAGAAAACGGACCAAGGATGGGTTATTTTGTCAGCTTCTTTGGATTAAAAGAGACAATTGAGTTAATGAAAGATAAAATAAGTAATAATTAATGTTTTCAATTTTAAGACCTTATATATTTTCGTTAGACCCGGAAGTGGCTCATGATTTAGCTATAAAATCACTGAAAGCAAACATTCTACCGAAAAGTTTTTTTAATGTTGAAAGTGAGGAAATGCTTGAGACAAATTTTTTAGGCAAAACGGTTTCAAATCCAATAGGTTTAGCTGCAGGTTTTGATAAAAGTGCTGAGGTTTATAATTCTCTTTTTAAATTTGGCTTTGGTTTTATCGAGGTAGGTACAGTCACTCCAAAACAGCAATTAGGAAATCCAAAACCAAGAATATTTAGACTTGAGAAAGACCAGGCGCTTATAAATCGTCTTGGATTTAACAATCATGGATCAGAAACTGTATCTAAGAGAATATCAAATAATCACCCTAATGGGTTTTTAGGAATTAACATTGGGCCAAATAAAGAAACAAAAAATAAAGAAGATGACTATTATATTTGTCTCTCAAGACTTGGAATGTACGCTGGATATATAACAATTAATATCTCTTCACCGAACACTGAAGGTTTAAGAGATTTCCATGATCAAGGTGAGATGAAAAAACTTTTAACTGGGATAAATAAAATTATTAAAGAAAAAAAAATCAATTGCCCAATAGCGATAAAAATATCACCAGATATAAATGATAATGAAATTAGTAAAATAGTTGAATTAGTGGCTAGCCATAAAATACAAGGTATAATAGTTTCTAATACAACAGACAGCAATCGTGACAATCTCTCTGATATTAAAAAGCATGAAGTTGGTGGATTATCAGGACAACCGCTTAAAGATATTTCAACAAATTTAATTAAAAAATTCTATAAAGAAACCAAGGGTAAAATTAATATAATAGGTGTAGGTGGAGTGGACTCCGGAGAGAGTGCTTTTGAAAAAATAATAGCCGGCGCTGACGCGGTTCAACTATATACAGGTATGGTTTACAAAGGGCCGGGTATTGTCAAAGAGATCAAAAAAGACTTAATATCGATTTTAAAAAAAGAAAATCTTAATAATGTTAGTGAAGCTGTTGGAATTAACGCTTGACCCTAATGTATACAAGAATTATATAACGACAGGAAAAAATTATGTCTAAAAGATGCGAATTAACAGGAATATCACCTTTAAAAGGTCATAACGTTAGCCATGCTAAAAATAAAACTAAAAGAAGATTTTTACCAAATTTAAAGAAAGTCACTTTTAGAAGCGATATCTTAAAAAAAGATATTAAATTAAATGTAGCTAATGCTGCTTTAAGAACTGTAGATTTTAAAGGCGGTTTAGATAAGTTTTTAATATCAGCGAAAAACACAAAATTATCAAAAAAAGTTAAAAAAATTAAAGCTTCAATTTCAGCAAAATCATAATTTTACAATGAATTTATTTTACAAACTCTCTCTCCTGATGGGTTTGGTTGTAGTCCTTTCAAATTACTTAGTTCAATTTCCTATTCAATATTTTGGATTAAATGAAATCCTAACTTATGGCGCTTTTAGTTACCCGATCACTTTTTTAATAACAGATCTAGCAAACCGCGCTTATGGTAAATTAGTAGCAAGAAAAATTGTGTATGTAGGATTTGCTATTGGGGTTGTTTTAACATTATTCGTATCAACTAATTTTTCAGATATTATTTCTATAAGGATTGCTATTGGTTCTGGAGTTGCATTTTTTATCGCTCAAAACTTAGATGTTCAAATTTTTGATTCATTAAGAAAAAAAATATGGTACGCGGCTCCTCTCACATCATCAATTATTGGATCAATAACTGATACATTCTTATTTTTTTCAATTGCTTTTTACTCAACAGGGATACCTTGGGTGACTCTAGCTTTTGGAGATTTAGCAGTTAAGCTCTTTATTGCGTTAGTTATGTTAGTTCCATTTAGGTTACTCATTAAAAAAATAAAAGACTTTTCGGAAAGTTCGGTTTCAGAAATTAAAAATTAGTGAATTGTTTTTTTGTTCTTTTCAACAAATAAGTCAGTTAACTGATTAATCATTACATCGCCTAAATCTTGAACATCTGTAATTTTTACAGCTTGATTATAGTATCTTGTAACATCATGACCAATGCCAATAGCTAACAACTCAATATTTGTTTTATTCTCAATCCATTTGACTGTTTTTTTAAGGTTAGACTCAAGATAGTCACTTGTATTTGTTGATAAAGTTGAGTCGTCAACTGGAGCTCCATCAGAGATAACCATAAGGATTTTTCTTTCCTCTTTTCTTCTATTCATTTTGTTATAAGCCCATTTAAGTGCCTCACCATCAATATTTTCTTTCAAAAGCCCTTCTTTAAGCATTAGACCCATATTATTTTTAGCTTGTCTCCAAGGCGTGTCCGCTGATTTATAAATAATATGTCTGAGATCATTTAATCTTCCAGGTAAAGTTGGTTTATCATTTTTCATCCATTTTTCTCTAGAAGATCCTCCCTTCCAATGTTTAGTGGTAAAGCCAAGTATTTCAACTTTAACTGCACATCTTTCCAATGTTCTAGAAAGTATGTCAGCACAAATTGCTGCTACTGAAATAGGTTTACCTCTCATTGAACCAGAGTTATCAATTAAAATTGTTACTAAAGTGTCTTTAAACTCAATATCCTTTTCCTTCTTAAAGGATAAAGAATTAAACGGATCCATAATTATTCTTGGCAATTTTGATGTATCTAATAAACCTTCTTCAAGATCAAAAATCCAAGACCTATTTTGTTTGGCTAGAAGTTTTCTTTGTAATTTATTTGCAAGTTTAGAGATGAAATTTTTAAGTTGTAATAATTGTTGATCTAAATTTTTTCTTAGTCTTGTGAGTTCTTCAGCATTCTCCAATTCCTCTGCTTTTATAATTTCATCAAATTCTTGAGTATAGGTTTTATAATTAATATCACCTAAAGTATTTTTTCCTTTTTTTCTTAAATCTGGTTGAGAACTATCTTCTATCTCAATGTCTTCCTCAGCTTGGTCTGATTCTTTGGCTTCATTTTCAAGGTCAGGCATACCAGATTCAATAGACATTTCCTCTTGTTTATCTTCTTTTTCTTTTGCCTGTTTTTCCTTGTTATCCGGTTTATGTTGTTTATCGTCATTATTTTTTTCATCATCTTTTTTTTCTTCTTCATCAAGATTTTCATCAAGACTCATATTTGCAATAAGTTCAGAAATGAGGGAATTAAATTTTTCTTGATCTAAGATTAACTCATTTAATTCACTGATTCTTCCTTTAAACATCTCATTTAAATCTTTTTTGTATGATTTTAGTTTTTTATCGATTTGACTATTATTTTCAAAATTGAGTAATTTTATTCTTAAATAATTTTCAAAAGACTCGACAATTTTGTCTTCACTACTTTTAAGATCTAATCCATTTATTCTCTCGTTATAAAAAGTTTCAATATTATTTTTCACTCCTTTAAAATAACTAGTTCCAATTTTTTCACACCTAATTTTTTCAGAAATTCTATATAACTGTTTAGATATATTTCCACTAGGTTCAAACTCTTTAAATACTTTTAAATCAGAGAACCTATGTCTTAAGGATTTTGAATCTGCTATCGCTCTTATTTGATTATAATTTAATTTATTATTAATTGAACTTAGTTCTGGCAGTCTAATTGAATTTGTTCCAGATTTGGAGATATCGTTTCCAAAAGAAACTTCGATTTTTTCAGAGTTAGATAGTGATCTTACCGTAGAACTTATTGCAGTCTTAAAATCAGCCACTTTTTCTTTTTTATTTTCCACTTTATAAAGTTATATTAATGGAAGACTCTGGAAGATCTTCGCCAAAACATCTTTGGTAGTACTCAGAAATAATTTTTTTCTCCAATTCATCGCACTTATTTAAAAATGTTATTCTAAAAGCGTATCCTTGATCTTTAAATATACTAGTATTTTCTGCCCAATGTAAAACCGTTCGAGGACTCATCACAGTAGAGATATCACCGTTTACGAATCCTTTTCTTGTAAGATCAGCAACTTTTATCATATTTGATAAAAGCTCTTTCCCCTCTTTATTATTTAAGTTTTTATTTTTAGATAAAACAATTTCTAATTCTTTTTCGAATGGCAAATAATTTAATGTAGAAACTATGTTCCATCTATCCATCTGCCCTTGGTTAATTTGTTGAGTACCATGGTACAAACCAGTTGTATCACCCAAACCAATCGTATTAGTCGTAGCAAATATTCTAAATAAATCATGCTGTCGTAAAACTTTATTTTTATCTAACAAAGTAAAGTTTCCTTCATTTTCTAAAACTCTTTGAATAACAAACATAACATCTGGTCTTCCTGCATCATATTCGTCAAAAACTAATGCTACTGGATTTTGGATTGACCAAGGTAAAATACCCTCTTTAAATTCAGTGATTTGCTTACCATCTTTTAAAACAATCGCATCTTTTCCGATGAGATCAATTCTGCTTATGTGACTATCTAAATTTACTCTAACGCAGGGCCAATTTAATCTAGCTGCTACTTGCTCTATATGGGTAGATTTTCCAGTTCCATGATAACCTTGTATTAAAACACGTTTATTAAAAGAGAAGCCCGCTAAAATTGCTAAAGTTGTATCTTTATCAAACTTATAATCAGGATCTACTTTTGGAACATATTCGTTTTTTTTTGAAAACGCGCCAACCTGCATGTCACTTTCAAATCCAAAAGTTTGCTTCACCGACAATTTAATATCTGTTTTTTGTAAAAATTGTTCTGAGCTCATTTTTTCCCCAAAGTTTTTTTAAGTTGACTATATGCCAAAGTAATTTTTTTTAATTTATCTTCAAATTTCTTATTCCCTAGGTTTTTATCAGGATGATACTTTTTTACAAGTTCTTTGAATTTTGATTGAATTTGCTCCCATTTTACCTCCTCATTCAATTCCATTACTTGCAGAGCATCCTTATCTTGCTGTGATACTTTTGTTTTTTTGAAATCTCTAAAATTTGAACTTTTAAAGATATTTAGTTTGTCATCCAAAGCATTATTCCACAAAATATTAAAAAAATTGTCTGATGATCCAAATGTTTTTGTAGATTTGTGCCAGGTTAAGTCAGACTTAATGAAAAACTCTATTTCTTGATCATTCATATTTTCGAAATAATTCCAATTTTTGTTAAAAATTTTAATATGATTTAAGCAAAGCAGTCTATATTTTTTACTATTATCTTTTTCGATGGGTGCTTTATATGCCCCGATTTCATTACAATTTTCCCAATCACAAATTATTTTCATTGGATAAGTCTATATAGTAAAATTAAATTAATGAAAATTTATTTTGAGGAAATTTGTAAAAAACTAAAAAAAGAAATTAAAATTGAAGATATTTTAATTGTTGATAATTCTCATAAACATAGGGGGCATAAATTTTTTTCTTCAGAAAAATTTCATTTACATTTAAAAATTAGATCATTATACTTAAATTCTCTTTCAAGGGTTAATGCTCAAAAATTAATTATGAAAATTTTGAGGAACGATCTCAAAACCAGAATTCATGCTTTAGAAATTAGTATTGAGAAATAGTTTTAGTTAATTTTTTAAATTCTTTTAAAGAAATTTTACTTTTATTTGGTAATGCAGTTTCTCCAATCTTTTTTAGAAGAATGAAATTGATTTTTTCATCATTATTTTTTTTATCATTTTTCAAAAAAGGAATTAATTTATCTATTGAGCCTTTTTTAGAATATTTTTTAAAGGTGTAGTCTAAATTATTTTGTAAATATAAATTTTTTATTTCACCTAATATTTTAGGGGAACAAATTTTTTTAATCACTGAGAGTTTAGTTGCCAAAATCATACCCGATAATACAGCTTCACCATGTGTATTATTTTTTGAGTAATTATTTTTTACTTCGATTGCGTGAGCAAAAGTATGACCAAAATTTAAAATCATTCTAGCACCTTTTTCGTTTACGTCCTGGGTGACAAAATAATTTTTAATTTCACAACTTTTTTTAATCGCATAAGTAAGCTCTTTTGATTTTCTCAAAAAAATTGAATTTGAATTTTTTTTTAACCAATTGAAAAACACTTTATCTCTAATAATTGAATGTTTTAAAATTTCAGCATAACCGCAAATAATTTCTTTCTTGGGCAAGGAATTAATGAATAATGTATCGCTAATAACTAACTTTGGTTGATAGAAAGAACCTATAAGATTTTTTCCAAAATTTGAATTTACACCAGTTTTTCCACCTATCGCCGAGTCTACCTGTGCAAGAAGAGTGGTGGGAATATTAATAAAATTTATCCCTCTTTTAAATATACTTGCAACAAAGCCAGTCACATCACCAGTTATCCCTCCTCCAATTCCAATTATTAAATCCGATCTATTAAAATTTTTTGATAATAAAATATTTAAAAAATAATTAGCAATATTTATCGATTTATTTTTTTCGCTAGCTTTGAAAAACAAAACTAAAAGATTATAATTTTTTAATTTTTTTTTAATTTCTTTTGTAAATTTATGAGGAATATTTTTATCAATAACTAAAGCAATATTCTTAGTGTTTGGACATAATGATTTTATTTTCTTAGGTAAAATACTAAGAGTATTTTTTCCGATAAATATCGAGTAACTATGATTTTTGCTTTTAAATTTTATTTCCTGCATTTTCATATAAATTTAATATTATACTTACTATTTGATCTGATTTAAGAGAGCCACACTTAATTTTAAAGTCAGCCTCATTATAAGTTTTTTTTCTATCAAAATAAATTTTTTTTACTGTATCAGTAATGTTTTTTTTAAATAAAAGCGGTCTTTGGTTGCTTTTTTTTAGTCTTCTTATCAACTCGTGGATTGGAACATCCAACCAGAAACTTACGGAGAGTTTTTTTGCACTTCTTCTAATCGTATTATTTAAAAAAGCACCACCTCCTAAGGCAATCACCGTACTTTCTTTTTTTAACTTAGAGAGAGTAATATCATTTTCAACTTTTCTGAAATAACTCTCACTCTTTTTTTTAAAAATTGAATTTATTGAAAGCCCTTCTTCAGCTTCAATAATCTTATCAACATCGACAAATTTATAATTAAGCCGTTTAGCTAAGTTTTTACCTATAGTAGATTTTCCAACTCCCATCATTCCGGTCAAAGTAAGGTTTTTTCCCACTTTAGCTTCTTTTTTGATTTTGATTTTTCATAAATATGTCTTATTTATTAAGTTTAAATCAAATCTTGTAGTATGCAACTTAAATACAACAGACAACCAAGTTTAGGAAGTTCGATTATAAAATTATTAATAAAATTATTATTAATAATCGTGGTTTTTATATTTTTTATATTCTTAATAGAAAAAATAAGTTTTCCAAGTCCAGAAAAAAAATATCAGATTGATGTAACCAATGAAATTAAAAAGCTTTAATTGCATTATAGGCTTATTAATTATTTTTTCAAATTCAATTGCTTTGAGTGAAGAAAAAATTGATATTTGGAAAAATAAAAAAGAAGTTACAACTACATTACCAAATACAGAAAATCAGGAAAAACAAAACAAACTAATCATCACACCTGCAGAGACTATAGGATCTCTAAAAAAAATTGAAATTCAAGAGACCTCAGAAATACAATCCAATGAACAAAAAGTTTATGGAATTTTTGAACCTGCTAATTATGATTTAAATTTGAATATGTGGTCTTCTACAAAAGCTGAGGATTTTAGATCGAGTTTAAAAAGATTAAATAAAATTAAACTTTCAAATTCATCTAATGAGATACTCGAAGCAATTTTATTCTCTTTTTCATATCCTCCTCAAGGCATGACAGAAGATGAATTCGTTAATATAAAAATTAATTGGTTAATGAAAAATGATCGAGTTGATTTAATAGAAAAATTTTTAAAGCATAACGATCAATTTAAAAACAAAAGTAAAGCAGTTCAGCATTTAGTAAATTATAATATAGCTAGCGGGGATATAAAAAAAGGATGTGAAAAAATTACATTTATTGATGCTAAAATTAAGGACTCCTATCTAGAAAAATTTAAAATTTATTGTTTAATATTTAATGATAAAAAATCCGAAGCACAGCTTTTACTAGATTTATTGAGAGAACAAAAGCAATCTAGTAAATTTTATGATGATAAAATAAACTTTCTTTTAGGTGTTGCTGATAAAACAGATAGTAAAATTAATGAAAAAAATTTATTAAATTTCTACCTTTCAAGTATTACAATTGCAGATTTTAAATATGAACCGTCAAATAAAACTAAACCAGAAATATGGAAATATTTGAACTCTGCTAATTTGATTAAATTAGAAGATGCTTCAGATAAAGAAAAACTAAAAGAATTTGAACAGGCTGCAAATGATAATCAGTTAGATAAAAAGAAAATTTTTGAAATTTATAGGCAAATACCTTTCAATTTAAATACATTAGTAAATGCTAAAAATAGTTTTCAAACACTGAACGAAAGTGATGCAAGAGCACTGATATATCAAAAATATTTACTATCAGAAACAGATGAAAAAAAAATAGAATATCTTTTTTTATTAGAGGACTTATTTGAAAAAAATAATTTATCCAATATTTATGCGAAATTTTTAAGTGATAGAATTGAAGAAATTGGTATCACAAATTTACCTAAAGATTATCAAGAGGCAGCTCTTGAGAAAATTATTACAGAAGAAGATATAGTTTTAGGAAAAGTAAAATATAATGACAAGGTTTTACATCAATCGAAAATATTAAAATATTATGTTGAGGGAGAAAATAAAAAAAAAGCTCAAAAAGAAATTGATAAAATTTTCAAAAAAATAATTAAAAATAAAAAGTATTTTATTTCAGCAAAAGATCTTGCCTTAGTAGATACTTTAATAAAAGACGGTTTTTCCTTACCATCAAATTTTAAATACGATGAGCTTATAAAAAAATTTGATGTACCTAATAACTTATTAAAATTAATCGATGATGATCAAAAAGCTTTTTTAGCTTTAAAAATAGTTGAGATAATTGGAGAGGATGAACCTTACGAGCTTGATCCAGAGACTATATATTTTGTTACCAATCTTTTAAATAAAATGAATTTAGTGACTATAAGAAATAAAGTTCTTAATTCAGCTCTACCATTAAGGACTTAATTAAAATATAATTAAAAATGTCACAAAGAAAAATTGTTATCGAGCCAGATCCCATTTTAAGAAAAAAAAGCGAAACACTAGAAAAAGTTGATGATGAACTAAGAGCTTTATTAGACGATATGTTAGAAACTATGTATGCCGCTCCTGGTATAGGTTTAGCAGCAGTTCAGATAGGTATTTTAAAACGTTTAATTGTAATTGATATTTCCAAAGATAAAGATAAAAAAAAGGATCCACTTTTCTTAATAAATCCAGAAATAATTTCTAGGTCAAAAAAAACATCTATTTACGAAGAGGGATGTCTTTCTTTACCAGGACATTTTGCTGAAATTGAAAGACCAGCAGAGTGTCTAATAAAATTTCTTGATTATAATGGTAAAGAAAAAGAATTAAGTGCTAATGGACTATTGTCAACTTGCATACAACATGAAGTTGACCATCTTAATGGTATATTATTTATTGATTATTTATCTAAGTTAAAAAAAGACATGATTATAAAAAAATTGATTAAGCACAAAAAAGAACTTAATAAAGTTGTACTATAGATTAAATGGCTTTAAAAATAATTTTTATGGGAACACCAAACTTTGCTGTTCCTATACTCAAGGCAATTTATAAGTCAGATCATAAAATTTTAGAAGTTTATACTCAACCTGCAACTAAAAGCGGTAGAGGACAAAAATTAAAACATTCAGATATTTTTAATTGTGCAAAAAAATTGAACTTAAGTGTTAGGTCTCCTGATAAACTTGAAACAAATGAGGAAATAGATCACATTAAAAAATTAAAACCGGATTTAGCAGTAGTAGTTGCTTACGGTAAAATTTTGCCATCTAGTCTGTTAAGTATTGATAAATTACTTTTTATAAACGCTCATGCGTCTTTATTACCTAAATGGAGAGGAGCAGCTCCAATGCAAAGAGCAATTATGAACCAGGACTCCGAAACGGGAGTATCAATTATGAAAATTATACCTCAACTAGATGCTGGTCCGGTTATGTTACAAGAAAAAATTAAAATTTTAAAAGAAATGTCTTATGAAGATTTAAGTGAAAAAATTTCAAATATCGGAGCAAAATTAATTTTGGACTCAATAAAATTAATTGAAAACAATAAGGCAATTTTTATTGAGCAAAAAGACTCTCACGCAACCTATGCAAAAAAAATTCATAAAAATGAGTCTAAAATTAATTGGAATGAGAACGCAGATAAAATTATTGCAAAGATCAATGCTTTCCATCCAAATCCTGGTTGCTGGTTTAAACTCTCAAATGCAAGAATTAAAATTGTAAAAGCAATAGAAGTGGAAAAATCAGGTGAAACAGGCACAATTCTTGATGATAAAATGACAATCGCCTGCGCAAAAAATTCAATTCAAGTTCTAGAACTTAAAAAAGAGGGAAAGAAACAAATGTTAGTAAACGAATATTTAAAAGGCAATGAAATAAAAATTGGTCAAAAAGTGAATTAAATGTTTAATTATTTAATAAAAATTGAGTATGAAGGAACAAACTTTGTTGGATGGCAAAGTCAAAAAAATGGAAGATCGATCCAAGACAGCATTGAAAAAGCTTTAAATAAAGTGTTAAAAAAAAAAATAAGAGTGACGGGTTCTGGGAGGACAGATAAAGGTGTTCATGCATTATCGCAATATGCAAGTTTTCAATCAGATACAAAGATTAAAGATAAAAGAACTTTTTTAAACTCTATTAATTTCTTTTTAAATAAAAAACATATATCAATCCTAGATATAAAAAAAAAACAACAAGATTTTCATGCAAGATTTGATGCTAAGTTACGTACTTATGAATATTTGATAATTAATAGAATAGGTATTTTATCAATTGACAGAAATAGAGCATGGCACGTGAAAAAAAAAATAAATTTAAAATTAATGAAAAAAGGGGCTAAAATTTTAGAGGGCGTTCATGATTTTTCGACATACAGAGCTTCATCTTGTTCCGCTACATCACCAATTAAAAAAATGTTTCCAATCAAGATAAGAAAAAATAATGATAGAATAAGAGTAAGATTGAGTTCAAAATCATTTCTTCAAAATCAGGTAAGGTCAATGATTGGATCTTTAATTTATTTATCAGTTGGTAAATGGAGTATTGATGAATTTAAAAAATCTTTTAAATCTAAAAAAAGAGATCAATGTGCGCCTCCTGCACCCGCATGTGGTTTGTATTTGTATAATGTTAAGTATTAGAATTTGAAGATATTTTTTCCGCCGTACTTTTTTAAAGAGTTGATTGAGATAAAAATAAGTGAAATAAAATTTTCGAATATGTTTAATTTATTATAATTTTTATTTATTTTCCAAATCCAGTAAAAATTTCTAAAATTACTACTTTGTAATGAATTCTTTCGAATTCTGTAATTAGTTAAATATTTTTTCAAACAAAATGCATGTCCGACTTTTTTAAGAAGTCTGCATTTAAAAAAAAAATCCTCACAAATTTTAGTATTAGTAAATTTGATGTTACCAATTATTTCTCTTTTTATCATCATGGTACTAGTTGCAATAGAGGTATTTCTTAAAAATTCAGAATAACTTAATTTTGATGGACTATTTACGTTTCTTTTTTTTTCACCAAATGTTTTATAATTTGTGTATGAAAATGAAAAATTATTTTTTTTCATGAAACTTAATTGTTTTTTTAATTTATCTTTTTCCCAGGTATCATCAGAGTCAATGAATGCTATAAAAGGGGATTTAGATTTTTTTATTGCAAGGTTTCTACAAAAACCGGCGCCGCGATTTTCTTTTAGAAAATAAACTTTTATTTTTTTTTTTGAAATTTTTTTCAATAAATTTTTTGTTTCTTTATCTGAGCAGTCATCGATTATAATTAAATTCCAATTTTTGTAGCTTTGCCTCAAAATACTATTGATAGTTTTAGTAATAAACTGGGAGCTATTAAAATTTGGTAAAATAATATCTATTTTTGTTTTTTCTTTTTTTTTATTCTCCATCTAGATCCTTCCCTAACAATGTAACCGCAACAATTCTTAGACTTACATCGACATGGATAATTTTTGAAATCTTCATCAAAGCTAAAGCCATAATCATATGAAAATTCTTCTCCTCTATTTATATCTTTGATTGCATATACCCAAACTTTAAGCCCAGCTCCAGTTACTTCGCAATTGGGATCGCATGAATGATTAATTAATCTAGCTGTATTGAATTTATAATCACCATCTAGATCGTATCTTTTATTTAAATTAAAAAGATAAATCGCTTTATCGTTATCATATTTAGGATTTTCCTCTGCCTCTCTTCTTGTAATAACTTTACCTTTATATTCAATTATTTTTGAACCTTTTCTAATATTCTTAGCAGCATAAAGACCAAAATTATCAATTTTAGATCTTCTGACTTTATAAAGCTTCACTTAAAATAACCCTCAAGGATATTTTGATATATTTTTGTTAGATTTTTTAAATCTTTTAACGAAACACATTCATCAACCTTATGCATTGTTTTATTTACTAAGCCAAATTCTAAACAAGGTGAGATTTTCTTTATAAATCTTGCATCGGAGGTACCTCCAGTTGTAGAAAATTTTGGATTAATTTTTGTAATTTTTCTAATAATCTTTTTTGCCATAAATGTAGTTTTTCCTGGCTTTGTTAAAAAAGCATCTCCGTTTGCAATGTAATCAATTTTAAATTTACATTTATTTTTTTTACTTATTTGACTAACAATTAATTTAATTTTTTTTTTAAGTGATGAGGAGGTATGTAAATTGTTATACCTTATATTAAATTGGGCTTTAGCTCTTGCAGGCACAACATTATGAGCCTTATTATCTACATTTATTGATGTAAATTCTAAATTTGAAGGTTGAAAATTTTTATTACCTCTATCTAATTTTTTTTCTTTAAGTTTTTTACATATAGCTACTAGTGCACTTATTGGATTATTAGTAAGGTGAGGGTATGCAATATGCCCTTGTGTGCCAGAAATTTCAATTTTTCCTGATAAACTTCCTCTTCTTCCAATTTTAATCATCTCCCCAAGTTTATTCGGATTAGTTGGCTCACCCACAATACAAAAATCAATTTTTTCTTTTTTCCTTTTTAGGTAATCGACAACTTTCTTTGTGCCATTTATCGCATATCCCTCTTCATCACCTGTAATTAAAAAACTAATTGAACCGTTAAAATTATTTTTCTTAGATAAAAATTTACTTACCGCTGCAACAAAGCAAGCAATTGAACTCTTCATATCATTAGCGCCTCTACCAATTAAATGATTTTTTTTTACCGCTGGGTTGAAAGGTTTGACAGTCCAATCTTTAAGATTTCCTGGAGGAACTACGTCTGTGTGGCCAGCATAGCATAAGTTTGGTCCTTTTTTTCCAATTCTTGCATATAGGTTTTTTATTGGTTTACTTCCTTTACCTTTAAATTCAAGAATTTTACAATTAAAGCCTAATTTTTTTAATTTTTTACTAAGAAATTTTATAGCTCCTGCATCTTTAGGAGTAATGCTTGGAAATCTTATTAAATCTTTAGATAATTGTAATTCATTAATTATAGTCATCAGTCTCTAAGCAAGTCGTTTATAGAAGTTTTACTTCTAGTTTTCTCATCAACTTTTTTCACTATAACTGCGCAGTACAATGAGGGTCCATTTGGGTTAGATTTGTTAGGCAAGCTTCCAGGTACCACAACCGAGTAAGCTGGTACTTTACCGTAATGTATTTCACCAGAGTTTCTATCAATTATTTTTGTAGATGCACCAATGTAAACTCCCATTGATAGGACAGCACCTTCTTCAACTAAAACTCCCTCAGCAATTTCAGATCGAGCACCGATAAAACAATTATCTTCAATAATAACTGGACCAGCTTGAAGTGGTTCTAGCACACCTCCTATACCTGCACCGCCAGAAATATGACAATTTTTTCCTACTTGAGCACATGATCCAACTGATGCCCAAGTGTCAATCATTGTTCCTTCATCTACATAAGCTCCGAGATTTACAAAACTTGGCATTAAAACAACATTCTTACCAATGTATGCTCCTTTTCTTACTACTCCGTTTGGGACATGACGGTATCCAGCTTTTTTCCAATCTTTCTCTTTCCATTTCACTGTTTTGCCAGGTACTTTGTCATACCAAGTAGTATAAGGACCTTTCATCATTTCCATTTTATTAATTCTAAAGCTTAACAAGATAGCTTTTTTAATCCATTGATTCACAACCCAACTTCCATTTAGTTTATTTGCTACTCTTATTTTTCCACTATCAACTAAATTAATAGTTTCATTAATAGCCTTTACTAATTTTTTATCTGACTTTGGACCTACTTTTTCTTTTTTATCAAAACTTTCGTTTATTATTTTTTCTAGCTTATCGTAATTCATTAATCTCCTTTAAAAAGTACGTTAAGTTTTCCGTCTTATAATTAATGAAATCCGAGTCCGAATATTTTGATGCCCATGGTTCATCATTTTTAATCCAAACAGTTTTCATCCCTAATTCATATGCTGGCTTTAAATTTCTTGCAATATCCTCAAAGAATATACAATATTGTGGCTCAATTTTGTAATTTTCTACTAATTTTTTATAAGGTTCTTTTGAAGGCTTTGGAATAAATTCGCAATCTCGTATATCAAAAATTCCATCAAAAAGCTTATCTATACCTATTCGTTTTGTAACATTGAGAGCATGAGCTCTAGAGCCATTTGTAAAAATTATTTTTTTTCCCTCTAATTTTTTAATTTCGTCCTCTAAACCTTTATTTTTATTTAAAAAGCTTAGATCTACGTCATGAACAAATTCTAAAAATTCATCAGCATCTATTTTGTGGTGTTTTATCATTCCGTTCAACGTTGTATTATATTCCTGAAAATAGTTCTTTTGAATTTTTCTAGCTTCTTCAATGCCAACATTAAGTTTTTCAGAAATAAATTTTGACATTTTTTTATCTACTTGATCGAAAACTTTAGTAGCGCCATCATAAAGAGTATTATCTAAGTCAAATAACCAAAATTTTATATCTTTTAAATCTTTCATTCTCTAATCAGTGTTCCAGATCCCTTATCTGAAAAAATTTCATGTAAAATTGAATGGGGTTTTCTTCCATCAAGAATTACTACACCTCTTACTCCATTTTGTACTGCATCTACACAATTTTCTATTTTTGGTATCATACCTCCTTGAACAACTTTCCATTTAATGAGATTTTCAAGATCAAAAGGTTTAATTTCTGATATCAACTTTTTCTTGTCATCATATACTCCTTCAACATTTGTCATTAATATTAATCTTCTAGACTTAAGTTTTTTTGCAATAGCACTGGCTGCAGTGTCACCATTAATATTATAAGTTTGTTCGTTCTTTCCTAAACCTAAGGGTGCTATGATTGGAATTTTATTTTCTTTTAGTGCGTTTTGAATTAAACTATCGTTTATATTATTTGGTATTCCAACAAATCCAAGCTCCTCTCTTTCAGGTTCAACTTCTATAATGTTGTCATTCTTAGTATGAAACATAGCTGCTTGAGAACCTAATTTCTTTAGAGAATTAGCTATATCATTGTTAAAATCAATTAAAACTTCCTCCACGATATCAATTATATTTTTATCAGTAACCCTCAAGCCATTAATAAATTTCGATATAATTTTTTTCTTATCTAACTCTCTTTTGATTCTTGGACCACCACCATGAACCACAACTACAGACAAACCTAGTTTATTGAGAACATTTATATCAGATATAAAATTATTAAAGACATTTCTGTCTATTAGAACATTACCGCCATATTTAATCACAATTTTTTCATTTTCATATTTTTTTATGTATTTTTGAACAATATTAATGTCTGGTGCTTTATCAGGCCAAAATTTTTTTATCTCGTCTAGAGAAATATTTTTTGACATTTAATTTGTTTTTACAGTTGTTTTTTTTACAATTACGTACTGTTGAGCGATTGTGAGAATATTATTTATCGTCCAGTAAACAACTAACCCAGAGGGGAAAGAAGCAAGAATGATAGTTAAAAATAACGGAAAGAAAGCAAATATTTTTGCTTGTATAGGATCAGCAGGTGCAGGGTTTAACTTTTGCTGAACCCACATTGAGGCCCCCATTAATATTGGCCAAATGCCTATAATCATAAATCCTGGGGGATCCCACGGAATTAGACCAAATAAATTGAATAAAGAAGTTGGATCTTGTGCTGACAAGTCTTTTATCCAACCAAAAAATGGCTGATGTCTCATTTCTAAAGAAATAAAAAGCATCTTGTAAATTGCAAAAAAGAAGGGAATTTGAATTAAAATTGGCAAACAACCTGATGCAGGATTTATTTTTTCTTTTCTATATAACGCCATCATCTCTTGTTGCAATTTAACTTTATCATCCTTGTGTAGTTCTTTTAGTCTCATCATCTCCGGTTGAACTGCTTTCATCTTTGCCATTGACCTGAACGAGAAGTTAGCCAGTGGGAAAAAAATAAGTCTTATAGCAATTGTTAACAACACTATGGCTGTTCCAAAATTTCCTGAAATTTTAAATAAATAATCTATAACGAAAAATAGAGGTTTCGTGAAAAAGTAGAACCATCCCCAGTCTATAACTAAATCAAATTTATTTATATTTTGGTCTGCAGCATATCCATCAATTGTCTCAACTTCTTTAGCGGCTATAAATAATCTGAGTTTATTTGTTCCAGTTGATGATTTTTCAATATTTACCGGTTCATTGATAATATAATTCGCCTTAAATCCATTTTCGTAGAGAAATGTAGATTTAAAATTTTTACCTGACTCCGGCACAAAGGCAGTCATCCAATATTTATCTGTTATTCCAAGCCAGCCTTCACTTGACTCTCTTACTATTTTTTTTTCTTCTACATCATCATAGTCGTCTTCCTTTAATTCATCATCAAATACGCCGATAAACCCCTCATGTTGAATGTAAAAATTTTGAATATCATCAGGGATTTTATTCCTTGTCATCTGCGCATATGGATACAGATTTATAGGTGAGCTTGAATTATTTTTTACTTGCTGTGATATTTTAAATAAGTATTTTTCATCTAATTCAATTCTTTTTTCAAAAGTAACGCCTTCTTTATTGTTCCATTGCAAAATAACAGGAGAGTTATCGCTTAAAATATTGTTACCTTTTACAGTCCATTCAGATTCTTTTGTTGGAACTTTAATTTTATTTCCAATACTTGTCCAACCTGTCTCAATATAAAAACCGTTTTCAGTATCAGAAGGATTTAAAAAAATAATATTTTTTCCATCTTCAACTTCTTGTTTATGTTTTTTAAAAGATATATCGTCAATCAAAGCACCCTTTAAATTAATAGAGCCTACTATACTATTATTTTCAATTTTGATTCTTTTGCTTAAATTAATAGATTCTTCTCTAGTAAGCTTTTTTATTATTTGCGGTTGATTAATCGTAGGTGCAATAGAGCTTTGCTCATTCTTTTGCTCTACTTTTTGATTTGTTTGTTGTTGAGAATCTTTTTTTGGAGTTTCAAAAAAAGCACCCCAGAAAAGCAGAACAGACATTGAAAGAGCAATTGCTACAAAAACATTTCTATCCATTTTCCCTTTCCTTTTTGTCTTCATATTTCCATCCAGCCTTTTGTAAGCCGTCAATAATTTTTTTTAATCTTTCTTGCCTATTAGCATTTTTTGGAATTGGCACAAAATCTACACCTTGACCACCACCAAGCTTCTTAAATGGATGACATTTTAAAATTCTTTTTAATCCTAATCCAAAACCTCTTATGAGACCTTGGGTCTTAAGAGCTTCAATAAAATATTCTGAACATGTCGGCAAAAATCTACACCTATTTCCTAATAATGGAGAAATAAGATATTGATAGATTTTAATTATAAAAATTATAATTTTTGTCATTTTATTTTTTTAATTTACTAAAACTTTTCTCCATCAATGGCAAAAGCACATCTTGTTTTTGAGCATAAGCATTAGACTTTCCAAAAACTATATAAGTGTAATCCTTATTAATTGCACCTCTTTTTTTTAATAATTTTTGAACTATTGCTTTTAATTTTCTTCTAATTTTGTTTCTTTTCACAGCATTTCCAATTTTTTTTTTCATCACAAAACTAATTAGTAAATTTGTTTTGTGATTAGCTTTAAAAAAATTTTTGGCAGCAAAAATAGAAAAGTAATTCGTGTGAACTTTTTTTTCTTTAAGTGCTTTTCTGAATTGGTTGCTTTTTTTTAAACTTTCAAGCTTAACCATCAATTATTAGGTAGAAAGAGCTTTTCTTCCTTTTGCTCGTCTACGAGAGATAAGTTGTCTACCGGTTTTTGTAGCCATTCTTGCTCTAAAACCGTGTCTTCTTTTTCTTACTAAATTACTTGGCTGATATGTTCTTTTCATAAATATTTAAAGGTATATATTTTAATTGTTGTCTATTGTACAGGTAAATAATGAGCAAAAATTTAAAAATATTTTTGGGAATTTCTTACTTAATTATACTTTTTGCATTTTTATATTTTATCTTTACAGGGATAGAAGTAGATAGGTTAAATGATTTTTCTTATTATAAAGGACTACAAAAAGATTTGAGTGATTATGTAGGTGAAAATATAATAATAAACTTAATTTATTTTTTTATTTTTGCAGTAATTTGGGTGACTCTTCTTGGCTTCGGTTCTCCACTATTAATTATTTCTGGAATATTATTTGGACAGTGGATTGGAACTTTTGCATCAGTAATTTCAATTTCAGTTGGAGCATTGATTTTGTATACTATAGGAAATTTCTTTTTTAGAGACCTTGTAAAGAAAATTCTTGAACAAAAATTTGACAAATACATTCAATTATTTAATAAAAATGAATTTTACTATTTCTTTATTTATAGATTTATAGGAGGCTTAGGAGTTCCGTTTGGATTACAGAATTTAATACCAATCTTATTTGGGATGAAAAAAGTAAATTATTTTTTTTCAAGTCTTTTTGGTTTTATTCCTGGATTTTTCATTTTCAACACAATAGGCGCTGGTTTAAATTCTTACGTAGAGCAATCTGAGAGTTTTAATATTCTTGATTTTATACTAACTCCAGTTATTTACTTACCAATACTTATGTTTGCTTGTCTGATGGCTATCTCTTTAATAATTAAAAAAAAATTTTTCGATGACAAAAATTAATGAAAATGTATTGGCTAATGATTTGAGTCCGTATCTTAAACAACACAAAGATAATCCGGTTAATTGGCAAATATGGTCAAAAGAAACTTTAGAATATTCGAAACAAATTAAAAAACCTATTTTACTTAGCATTGGATACGCGAGTTGTCACTGGTGTCATGTCATGGCACATGAAAGTTTTGAAGATAAAGAAACAGCAAAAATTATGAATGATCTATTTGTAAATATTAAAGTTGATAGAGAAGAAAGACCAGATTTAGATTTTATTTTTCAAAGTTCATTTCAATTATTTAATCAAACTAGTGGAGGATGGCCTTTAACAATGTTTCTGGATGAGAACGGTGTTCCATTTATGGGCGGAACATATTTTCCTAAAAACGCTAAGCATGGGCTACCATCTTTTAAAGAAGTTTTAATTAAAGTTTCGGACTCCTATAAAGAACAAAGAGAAAAAATAATTAATCAAAAGGATTTGATTATTAAAAACTTAGATTTAAAGAAAAACTCTGTTCTCAATCAAGATCTTGAACCTATATTAGTAACTTCTTTGAGTTATTTAGATCCAATAAAGGGAGGTTATAAAGGCGCTCCAAAATTTCCAACTTTTAATTTGTTTGAGACACTAATTTATTTTTTTAATAAATCAAAAGATAAAAAATTTTTAAATCCAGTTGATTTAATTATAAAACAACTTTGTTCGAAAGGAATTTATGACCATCTAACGGGAGGTATTGCTAGATATACAATAGATGAAAATTGGATCGTACCTCATTTTGAAAAAATGCTTTATGATAATGTTCAGTTTATTTCTTTGCTTTCAAAGTATTGTCAAATAAACCCAGATAATTATTTTAAAAATAAGCTAGAACAAACTATTGAGTTTTTAAAAAAAGATTTTCAAAACAAAGAAGGATTTTTGGGATCTGCTTATGATGCCGATAGTGATGGCGAAGAGGGAAAATATTATGTTTTCACTTACGATGAAATAAAAGGAATTGAAAATATTGAAAATTATTTTGAAATTTCTGCAAATGGAAATTGGGAAAATAAGATTATTTTAGTTGAAAAAGAAAAACCGCCAAGTGGGGTTTTAAAAAAACTTCTAGAGATAAGAATGAAGAAAAAAAAACCATTTTTTGACGATAAAACTCAACTAGATCTAAATTGTTTATGGTTAAGTTCGCTGGTAAAAGCTCATGAAGTTTTACCCAAGAAAGGTTACTTAAAGTTAGCAGAAGAATTTTTTTTAAAAATTGAAAATAAATATTTAGGTGATAAAATTTATCACAGTTATTCAAAGAATGTTGTGTTTATAGAAGATTACGCTTACTTAATAAATGCACTTAATGATCTTGCAGATAAAACAATGAATTTTAAATACAAAGATTTAGCAAAAAAAATTTCTTTTGAAGCTATAGATAGGTTTTATTTAGAGGAAAAAGGTATTTTTCAAAAAAATCCTAAAGACAATAACGATATTTTTTTTAGGCCAGTTGACATAGGTGATAATACGATACCAAATGGAAATGCTGTTATGTTAATAAACTTAACGAGGCTAGGTATGATGAAAGAAGCTAAAAAACTATCTGAAAGTCTTAATGGGTATTTGAATATTTATAAAAACCACATGATGACATCGCTGAGGGCTATAGATTACTACAATAATATTAAAGAGGGAAAAAATTGTAATGAGAAAGGTTGTAAAATTTAAAGCAAAAATAAATTGGTCTACGTGGTTGATTTTAGTAATTTTGTGGAATTTTGGTTTTCCAAATGCAACGCCACTACAAGATGTATTAGTTGCCGTATTTTTGTCGATTTTATTTATAATTATAAATAAGTTACAATCAAGAGGCTTGCAAAAAAGGAGCTCAAGAAGTAAATTCAGAAATTAATGAAGGGATGCTTATTATGGGAATTCACTATGACTATAAATCTACACGTGGTGATAAGGCCATGAAAAAAGAGGCTAAAAGGAAAGCTAGAATAGAGCAACGAAGAGCCAAGCGATCAATTAATAGCTCAAAAGAGTCAGACGAAAAGCCAATGCATGATATTGATAAGCCCATTACACTAGAGGACTTAACAAATCCAGACAAAAATTAAATTTTACAATGAAATCTTTTGAAAAAAAAGATTCACTGGTAAAAAGCCGTATGGCTGCACTAAAAAAAAATCTTAAAAAGAGGAAAAAAACCAAATTATTTAATAAGAAGAAAAATGACAGTTCTTTCAGATAAGTGGATTAAAAAGATTTCAAAACAAAAGGGAATGATAAAACCTTTTGTAGATAAACAAGTGAGAAAAGGCAAAATTTCATTTGGACTTTCTTCTTATGGCTATGATGCAAGAGTTTCAAATGAATTTAAAATATTTACAAATGTCAATTCTGGAATTGTTGATCCCAAAGTTTTTAAAAAGGAAAGCTTTGTGACTAAAATTGGTAAGGAATGTATAATTCCACCAAACTCTTTTGCTTTAGCTAGAACAATTGAGTATTTTAAAATACCTGATAATGTTTTAGTTATTTGTCTTGGAAAATCTACTTACGCCAGATGTGGAATAATAGTTAATGTAACCCCACTAGAACCTGGCTGGGAAGGTCATGTAACTTTAGAATTTTCAAATACCACTCCATTGCCTGCAAAAATTTATGCAAATGAAGGTGTCGCTCAATTCGTGTTTTTAAAGGGTAATGAAAAGCCAAAAGTAACTTATGCTAATAGAAAAGGTAAATATATGAAGCAAAAAGGCGTTACTCTTCCAAAAATTTAATCTTTCTAATGCAAAAGCTAATTATAAAAGGCAAAAGAGAATTAAAAGGAAAAATTTCTGTTTCAGGTTCAAAAAATTCAACTTTACCTATTTTAGCCGCATCTATATTAGCTAACGAAGTATGTCTTAAAAATATTCCATTAGTGAAAGATATTTTTACAATGGTTGAGTTGCTTAATTTTATTGGTTTAAAAACGAAATTTAATAAAAAAAAAAATTTAGTAGAAATAAAAAATAACGAAAAAAATATCAATACATTGGCTCCCTACAAACTAGTAAAAACTATGAGAGCTGGTGTATTAGTTTTAGGATCCTTATTAACTAAATACAGAGTAGCAAAAGTTTCCTTGCCAGGTGGATGTGCAATTGGCTCAAGACCTGTCAATCTACATCTATTTGCTTTAAAAAAGTTAGGAGCTAAGATAAAAATAAAAGATGGCTATATATTCGCTGAAGCAAAAAAAGGATTAAAAGGAACAATAATAAGATTCCCTTCTATTTCAGTGGGAGCTACAGAAAATGCTTTACTAGCCTCAATAAATGCAAAAGGCAGAACTATTTTAAAAAATTGTGCAATAGAACCCGAAATAAATGATTTAATAATATTTCTAAAAAAATTAGGAGCAAGTATTAATTTGAAGGGAAGAACAATTACTATTTCAGAAAGAAAATTGAAAAAAACAAAAATAATTCATGAAGTAGTTTTTGATAGAATTGAACTCGGTACCTATATGATTGCAGGTGCTCTTTTGGCAAAAAATAAAATGATAATTAATAAGATAAATCCTAAAATTGTGAAGACAGAAATAGATCTTTTAAAAAGAACAGGTGTTAAGATTAAAAAGTCAAAAACTTCTTTAACTATTAAAAGCAGTAAAAATTTAAAAAAAATTAATATTTCAACAAAACCTTACCCTGGATTTCCAACTGATTTACAAGCACAATTTATGGTTCTTATGACCCAGATTAATGGAGAATCTAAAATTAGAGAGGATATTTTCGAAAATAGATTTATGCATGTACCAGAACTTAGAAGAATGGGGGCTCAAATAGAAATTAAAAACAAAACTGCAATTATTAGAGGTCCAACAAAATTAACTGGTGCTGAGGTGATGGCCACAGACCTTAGAGCCTCAGTAAGTTTAGTTTTAGCTGGATTAGTTGCAGAAAATAGAACAATAATTAATAGGATTTATCACTTAGATAGAGGATATGAGTTTATAGAAAAAAAATTGAAGGGCTGTAAAGCTGAAATAAAGAGAATTTAAAATGGAAGCTAAAAACCTAAAACTAATCGCTAGAACTGAAGAGGACTTAAGAGTTGTTTCGGCTCATTTACAAGATTCAATTGCAAGTACTTCTGATATTGCAAGTTTAAAGAAAAATAAGATTTTTTTAATGCAGTTAAATCGATTTATGTGGGAAGATGTTGAAAAAGGGGTATTTAGAAAAAATAAGCGAATACGAACTATCTTAAAGTTTGAGAATGTTTTAAATGTATTGTCTAAAAATATTGTTCAAAACAAAAAAAACAATTTTTTAGATTTTCTGACTATTGAAACAATTAAGATGCCTGATAATAACTATGAAATGAAAATAATTTTTGCTGGCGACTCTATAATTAGATTAATTTGCGAGGTGATTGAAGTAACTTTAGATGACCAAGGAGAGGCCTGGGATACAAAAAATAAACCAAAACATAATACATTATGATTTTAAATGTTTTCAAATACAATCAAAAAAGATCTTTGAAATTATTAGACGAATTTCTAAGTAGACGAAAATCTATTCAAAAAAACAAATCATCTGTAGTTCAAAAAATTTTAAGAGATGTCAAAAAAAATGGAGATAAATCAGTTTTGTACTATGAGAAGAAGTTCTCTAAAATTAAAGCCAATCCCGTTAAAGTTTTTTTTACTAAAAAAGAATTGACCAATATTGCTAATAAGACTGATAAGAAAATAAAAAAAGCAATTGATTTAGCTTTTAATAGAATAAAGAATTTTCACTTGAAACAGAAGTTTTTATCATTCAAATTTAAAGATAAGTATAAAAATGAACTTTCTTACAAATATACAGCTATTAATAAAGTTGGAGTTTATGTGCCTGGAGGTACTGCAAGTTACCCAAGTACTGTTTTAATGAATTGTATTCCTGCGATTGTAGCTGGAGTTAAAAATATTTATTTAACGACTCCGTCATTAGATTCAAAAATAAATCCAGCTGTTGTTTATGCTGCAAAAAAATGTGGTATTAAAAAAATTTATAAAACTGGTGGAGCACATTCTATAGCCGCTTTAGCATATGGAACTAAAAGTTTTGAAAAGGTTGATAAAATAGTAGGACCAGGGAATATGTTTGTTGCATTAGCCAAAAAAGAGGTTTTCGGTGATGTTGGTATCGACATGGTAGCTGGACCATCAGAGGTGACCATTGTTGCAGATATTTTTGCAAATCCAGAATTTGTTGCAGCTGATTTAATAGCTCAAGCTGAACATGATCTTTATGCTCAATCAATATTAATAACTGACAATAGTAAAATGATCAAATCGGTTGATTTATCTTTAAAAAAACAATTAAACAAATTACCAAAAAAAAAAATTGCTTTTTCAAGTTTAAGAAAATTTGGTCTAGCAATCCTTGTTGATAATAAAAAAAAAATTACAGAGATAATAAACACTATAGCCCCTGAGCATTTAGAATTATGTACTAAATTTAATAATAAAATAATCAAAGATGTTAAAAATGCTGGATCAATATTTATAGGAAAATTTTCGCCTGAGGCTATGGGGGATTACTTAGCAGGACCAAATCACGTTCTACCTACCTCTGGTTCTGCAAGATTTTCATCAGGTTTATCAGTAAATGATTTTCTTAAGCGTCACTCTTTAATAAAAATAACAAAAACAGGTATTGAAAGATTAGGATCATCAGTTATAAATTTAGCAAAACATGAAAATTTAGACGGTCATGCTTATTCGGTTAAAATAAGATTAAAAAAGGAAAACTAATTGGCGAAGCAAGAAACTTTGGAATTTAAGGGAAAAGTTACTGAACTTTTACCTAACGCTATGTTCAGAGTAAAATTAGAGAATAATCATGAAATTTTGGCTCATACAGCTGGAAAACTTAGAAAAAATAGAATTAGAGTTCTTGCTGGAGACAATGTCATGGTTGAGATGACGCCATATGATTTAACTAAAGGTAGGATTACTTTTAGATTTTAGGCCTTGTAGCTCAGTAGTAGAGCAGTACCCTGAAAAGGTATGTGTCGTAAGTGCGATTCTTACCAAGGCCACCATCAACAGTTTTACACATCGAAAAATAAAAATTAATCTGATAATTACTTTAACATGGATAAAAAAATTGGGCTTTTTTGGCTAAGAGATGATTTTAGAACTAATAAAAATGATGGACTTATCGAAGCTACAAGAAATCATGATCAAGTAATTGTTTTTTATTTGTATAAAAAAGAAGCATATCAACAACAAGAAGCTCAAAAATGGTGGCTAAGTAAATCTCTTTTTAATTTTAAAAAACAATTAAATAATTTTAACATTAATCTTGAAATAGTCGAGACGAATTCGTTCAGAACTTTCTTTGACAGATTAATAAAAAAAAAAGACTTTTCAATTTATTGGAATAAAGTTTATGAACCCGACTATCTGAAATTTGATGAATATTTGTTCAGTGCTTTAAAAGATAAAAAAATTCACTATAAGAGATTTAAAGGAAATGTTCTCAATGAAATTAATGAAGTTAAAAAAAGCGATGGAACCCCATTTAAGGTATTTACGCCTTTCTGGAGAACAGCAGAGAAAAATTATATTGAGAAAATACCATCAAAAGAAAAAACAATTAAAAAGTGTAAAAAGAAAATTAATTATTTTAAAAATTGTATTGTTTCAGAAAAGATATTACCTAAAAAAAATTGGTTTAAAAATTTTGAAAATATTTGGTATCCAGATGAACACAAAGCTTTAAAAGAATTACAAAATTTCATTAGAGAAAGAATCGCTAATTATTCTGAAGGACGTAACTACCCTAACATAGATGGAACATCTAAATTATCTCCTTTTATAAAATTTGGTCAACTTCATGTTGAAACTATATGGGATGAATGCACAAAACAAAAACCTAAAAATATCGGAATTTCAAAATATCTTGCCGAGATTGGTTGGAGGGAGTTTAATCACTCGTTAATTAATCACTTCCCACATATGTTAAAAAATAATTATTCAAAAAAATTTGATAAATTCCCCTGGCAGAAAAACTCTAAATTATTAAATGCTTGGAAAAAAGGATTAACCGGCTATCCAATAGTTGATGCAGGAATGAGAGAATTATATTCTACAGGATGGATGCATAATAGAGTAAGAATGATAGTAGGGTCATTTTTAGTTAAACATTTATTAATTGATTGGAAAGATGGTGAAAAATATTTCAGAAACTGTCTTTTAGACTATAGTCCAGCCAACAATGTTGCTGGGTGGCAATGGGTTGCGGGATGTGGAGCAGATGCAGCTCCATATTTCAGAATATTTAATCCAATATTACAAGGGGAAAAATTTGATAAGGAAGGAGAATATGTAAAAAGATGGGTGCCTGAATTAAAGAATTTATCTAAAAAATTTATACATAAGCCGTGGGAATTCAATGATAAAAAATTTAAATTAGGAATAGATTACCCTTATCCTATTGTGAAACATGAAAATGCAAGGGTTAAAGCTTTAAACGCATTTAAAAAAATTTAATTCAGACCTTTCCATGACAATGTTTAAATTTCTTTCCAGAGCCACATGGACACTTTTCATTTCGACCAACTTTTTTTTTCAATTTAGTATCTTTTATTTCTTCTTGGTTATTTTCACTTTTTTCATCATTTGATACAACAATATTAAGATTTAGAAGAAATTTGATTAAATCGTTTTTTATTTTCAATAATAAACCCTCGAATAAAACAAATGCCTCTTTTTTAAATTCAGATAATGGATCTTTCTGACCATATTGCCTTAGGCCTATAACCTGTCTCAATTGTTCTAAGTATTGCAAGTGTGATCTCCATGAAAAATCAATAATTTGTAAAAATATTTTTTTTTCTAGATTATTATTTTGATTTTCTCCTAAAATTTCAATTCTTGATTCTTTTTTCTCCGAATATAAATTTTTTATTTTTTTAGTAAATTCAGACTTACTTAGTTTTCCAAATTCTAGCATCTCTTTATCATTAACTACATTTCCAGTTATGTTTTTTATTTCTGCAATATAATTTTTTTCATCCCCAGATTTTTGAAAATTCTCTCTTACCAAGTTTAAATTAATAATTATTTCTTCAAAAAAATCACTTAGAATTTTGTTTATGTTATTTTCTTTTAAAATTTTTAATCTTTGAGAGAATATGACTTGTCTTTGATCATTCATAACATCATCAAATTTGATTAATGTTTTTCTGATATCAAAGTTTCTACTCTCAACTTTTTTTTGAGCTCTTTCCATCGCTTTATTTATCCAAGGATGATCAATTGACTCATTTTCTTTTAAACCCAGTTTTTGAAGCATTCCATCAATAGAGTCACCTCCAAAAATTCTCATTAATTCATCTTGTAAACTTATAAAAAAAATTGTGCTTCCAGGATCGCCTTGTCTACCAGATCTACCTCTTAGTTGATTATCTATTCTTCTGCTCTCGTGTCGCTCTGTTCCAATTATGAATAATCCACCCAAACTTTTTACTTTGTCCTCATTTTTTTTTACTTCGTTTTCGTCCTCTTTTTTTCCGTCATAGATAAAATCTTTATTTCCTCCTAATTTTATATCTGTTCCTCGTCCAGCCATATTTGTAGCTATTGTAACGGCATTAACTTTACCAGCTTCAGCTATAATATTTGCCTCTTTTTCATGTTGTTTAGCATTAAGGACTTTATGAACTATCTTTTTACTGTTTAAATAAGATGAAATTTTTTCTGATTTTTCAATGCTAGTCGTACCTACTAACACCGGCTGACCTTTTTTGTTGCATTCAATTATTTTTTTAGTGATCGCATTATATTTTTCTTTTTCAGTTCTAAATATCTGATCGTTAAAATCTCTACGTAACATTTTTTTATTCGTGGGAATAGAAACAACTGGAAGTTTATATATATCGAAAAATTCCTCAGCCTCTGTTATTGCTGTTCCAGTCATCCCAGATAATTTTTGATATAATCTAAAGTAGTTTTGATAAGTTATTGATGCTAATGTTTGATTCTCCTCTTCAACCTTTACGTTTTCTTTAGCTTCAATTGCTTGATGAAGTCCGTCTGAAAATCTTCTCCCACCTAGAACTCTGCCAGTAAATTCATCAATTATTTGAACCTTGCCATCCTTGATAATATAATCCGTATCTCTATTAAAAAGCAAATTAGCTTTTAAAGCCTGATTTACATGGTGAACTAAATCTAAATTAGCTGGGTCATAAAAATTATTATTTTTTAATATTCTTTTTTGAATTGCAAGTTTTTCAATTTTATCAATTCCTAAATCAGTAAGTATTACATTTTTATTTTTCTCGTCCAATTCATAATCATTCTTTTGTAAATGTTTAACAAACTCATTTGATGTATTATAGAGAGTAGTTTTATCCTCAAGTTTGCCAGAAATAATAAGAGGTGTTCTAGACTCATCAATTAAAATACTATCTACTTCATCTACAATACAATAATTGTGATTGCGTTGAACCATATCCTCAATTTCATATTTCATATTATCTCTCAAATAATCAAACCCGAGTTCATTATTTGTGGCGTAGGTAATATCGCTTTGGTAATTCCTCTTTCTTTCAAGATCATTAAGATTATTAGTAATACATCCAGTGGTTACTCCAAGATAATTAAAAACTTTACCCATCCATTCAGAATCTCTTTTAGCAAGATAATCATTAACCGTTACTATGTGAACGCCTTTACCTTCTAAAGCGTTTAGGTATGCAGGCAAAGTAGAAACTAGAGTTTTTCCCTCTCCCGTTTTCATCTCAGCAATTTTTCCATTGTGTAGAATTAATCCACCAGCCAGCTGAACATCATAATGTCTTTCTCCTAAAGCTCGTTTTGCTGCCTCTCTGACCAATGCAAAACTTTCTGTGATAATTTCGTCAATTTTTAAAGATCCATTTTGAGCATTTTTTTTGAAATTGAATGTTTTTTCTTTAAAATCAGCCTCAGTAAAGGACTTAATTTCATTTTCTTTATTATTAATTGCTTCAATAATGTTTTGAACTTTGTCTAATTCTTGTTGATTAGAGCTTTTAAATATTTTACTAAAAGTTCTTGTAAATAGATTCATTATACACCTATATATGTATTATTAATTTAATTTAAACAGCAATAATGACAATAAATATTAAAAATTTCCTAAACGATAAATCAAAATTATCTAAAATGGGAGAGTTTCAAAGCTTAAAACAAATAGACGGCATGGAAATGGCCTCTATATCGGCTGATTTGTATAAGGATGGTAGAGATGATTTAGCTTTATTTTATTTTGCTAAAGGAGCTAATTATGCAACGTTGACTACAACAAACAGTATTACTTCTGAGTTCATTCCTTGGAACAATAATTCACATAAAAAAATTATTAAGGGTTTATTAGTAAATACGAAAAATGCAAATACTTTCACGGGCAAACAAGGAAAAGAAAGTATCGACATCTTAGCCAAAAATTTATCAAGAATCTTAACTATAAAGGAGTCTAAAGATAAAAAGGGTACAACAGAAACAGTAAAAATCAAAGATTTGATTTTTGCTTCTACAGGAGTAATCGGTGAAGAATTTCCAGTTGAAAAAATAAGAGAACGCCTCCCAGATTTAGTAGATAGGTTAAGAAAAGACCATAATAAAATGTATTGGATTAAAATTGCATCAGCGATAATGACAACTGATACAAAACCTAAGCTTGCTTATGAGGAAATTATTGTTGGCGATGAATTAATAAGAATTGCTGGAATTGCCAAAGGTTCAGGAATGATAGCTCCAAACCTAGCAACAATGTTATCATTTATTTTTACTAACGCTGATATAAATTCCAATTTATTAAAAACACTTTTAAAAAGAGCAGTTGCAAATTCTTTTAATGCTATAACAGTCGACAGTGATCAGTCTACTAACGATATGGTTACAATATTTTCGACAAGAGCAATTAAATTAGGTCAAAATATCTCTTTAAATGATAAAGCGGTGCAAAAATTTGAAGTAGCTTTAAAAAAGTTATGCTTAAATTTAGCAAAGCAAATTGTAGTTGATGGTGAAGGAGCTAAAAAATTTTTAACTATAAATGTAATTAATGCAAAATCTCTAGGAAGTGCAAAAAATATTGCTTTTTCAATTGCTAATTCGCCTCTTGTAAAGACGGCAGTCGCCGGAGAGGACCCGAATTGGGGAAGAATTGTAATGGGAATAGGAAAATCTGGAGAAGCAGTAGATCAAAAAAAACTTAAAATCAAAATTGGAAACTTTGTAGTTGCAGAAAATGGAAGAGTTTCAGAATCTTACGATGAACAAAAATTAAAAGAATATATGCAATGGGGATCCATAGAAATAGAAATTAATTTAAAATTGGGCAATGATGCTTTTAAATGTTATACTTGTGACTTCACTCATGACTATATAGATATTAATGCTGATTACAGAAATTAAATGATTAAATATATTTTAAAGTGTCACAAAGAACATGAATTTGAAAGTTGGTTTTCTGACTCGGAAGAGTTTGAAAAGTTAAATAAAAGAAAATTGTTAGAGTGTATTTATTGTTCATCCAAAAATATTAAAAAGTCTATTATGGCTCCGATGATCTCTAATTCTCAAATAAAAGACCATAAAAATTTAAAAATAAACAGTGAGTTAAAAAACGAAAAATATAATCTCCTTAAATTAAGGGAATTTATTGAGAAGAATTTTGAGTATGTTGGACGAGACTTTAGTAAAAAAGCTAGAGAAATTTATTATGATAAAGAAAGTAAAAAAGCTATTTATGGCACGACTTCTCAAGAAGAGAGAGATGAATTGGCCGAGGAAGGTATTGACTTAATGTCTATTCCTTGGGTAAGCAAAGATAATTAATTTTTTAAACTGCAAATAATATAATTTACAGAAAGATCTTTAGATTTTTTCCATTTTTGAGAAAAAGGATTAAATTTTAAACCTTTTAAATTTAATGTAGAAAATTTTTCTTGATTTAAAAGTTGCTCTAATTCCTCAGGTTTTATGAATTTATTCCAGTCATGGGTACCTATTGGAAGCCATCTTAAAATATATTCAGCTCCAATAATCGCTTTAATATAAGATATAAAAGATCTGTTTAAAGTAGCCGTAAACATTAAGCCGTTTTTCTTTAATAGTTTATAACAAGATTTAATATATAAATTAACATTTTCTACGTGTTCAACAATTTCAAGATTTAAAATAATGTCATATTTTTCTTTTTCATTTAAATTTTCTGGGGATTTATTCAAATAGTTAATTTGAAGACCGCTTTTTTTTGAATGTAGTCGAGCAACATTAATATTTTTTTCAGATGCGTCTATACCAGTCACATTAGCGCCTAGTCTAGCCATAGGTTCACTAATTAGTCCGCCCCCACAACCTATATCTAAAATGTTCAATCCTTTTAAAAAAAAGTTTTTGTTATTTTCAATCTTTAAATGTTTTTTAATATTGTCTGTAATATACTCTATTCTGATAGGGTTAAACATATGTAATGGTTTAAATTTTCCTTTAACATCCCACCATTCATCAGCGAGTTTGGAAAACTTTTGAATTTCTTCTTTATTTATAGTAGTACTCATTTTGTAAATTTAAATTAATATTAATATCTATATTTTATTATAATACATTCTTAAATGGTTAAAAAAGTATTAAAGTTTGGCGGAACATCTGTTGGAACAACTGAAAGAATACAGCATGTTGCAAATATTATTAAAAAAGAGCGATCACTTGGAAATCAGGTTATTGCTGTAGTTTCAGCGATGGCCGGTAAAACAAATGAACTTGTAAAACTATCTAATGAAATTTCTGATGAATTTGATAAAAGAGAGTTTGATGTACTTTTATCTTCTGGGGAGCAGGTAACCTGCGCGCTTCTGTCAGGGGCATTAAATAACTTAAAAGTCAAAGCAAGATCCTGGTTAAGTTGGCAGATTCCTATACTCACAGACGGAGGACATAGCAATGCAAGGATAATTAATATTCATGTTGAGAAAATTAATAAGTATTTAAATGAAGATGAAGTTGTGATTATTCCAGGTTTTCAAGGAATTTCTAAAAATGGGGACATAACGACCATTGGTAGAGGAGGTTCAGATGCAACAGCTGTTGCCATAGCAAAAATATTCAATGCTGACTCTTGTGAAATATACACCGATGTAGATGGAGTTTATTCTACTGATCCAAATAAGATACCGGTAGCAAAAAAAATTAATAAAATATCTTACGATGAAATGCTGGAGCTATCATCTCTGGGAGCTAAAGTAATGCAATCATCAGCAGTGCAAACTGCCTTAATGTACGATATCCCCTTAGAAGTAAAATCAACATTTAGCAATAGGAAAGGAACAAAAATTTTTAGCCAAGAAAATATTGATTATACAAAGAGCGTCACTGGTGTAGCATACTCTAAAGATGATGCAAAAATTACAATTATTGGTGTAAATGATAAACCAGGAGTTGCTGCCAATATTTTCGAACCTTTAAGCAAGTCCCAAATAAATGTAGATATGGTTATACAAAATATATCTTCAGATCAAAAAACTACTGATATTACATTTACTGTTAAAAGAAATGACATTTTAAAAACAAAAGAAATTTTAAAAAATAATAGACAAATTGCTTATAAAAAAATTATCCACAATGATAAAGTTGCAAAAATTTCTATAGTTGGAGCTGGAATGGTCTCTACGCCGGGTGTAACTTATAAAATGTTTAGAGCTTTATCAGATGAAAATATTAATATTTTAGCTATATCTACCTCGGAAATTAAACTTTCCGTTATTATTGAAGAAGACATGACATTAAAAGCTATAAAAAAATTACACACAATTTTTGATTTAGATTAAAATGGAAATTAGACCATACAGAACAATTAATAGAAAAGTTACTAAGAAAATTAAAGTCGGTAATATTAGTGTCGGAGGCGACTCTCCAGTGAGTGTCCAGTCAATGACAAATACCCTAACTACAGATATTAAAGCTACAATTAATCAAATACACCGCTTAGAGGAAGCAGGTGCAGATATAGTTAGGGTCTCTTGTCCAGACGAAGAGTCAACCAAAGCACTTAAAGGTATTGTAAAAGAAGTTTCATCCCCAATCGTAGCTGACATACACTTTCACTATAAAAGAGCGATTGAAGCAGCGGAAATGGGAGCAAGTTGTTTAAGAATTAATCCGGGAAATATAGGAACAAATCAAAGAATTTTAGATGTAATAAAAGCAGCCAAAAATAATAATTGCTCAATAAGAATTGGCGTTAATGCAGGATCTTTAGATAAGGCTTTATTAGAAAAATACAAAGAACCTTGTCCTGAAGCTTTAGTAGAAAGCGCTCAGCAGAATATAAAACTTCTTGAAGATAATGATTTTTTCAACTTTAAGATAAGCGTTAAATCATCAGATATTTTTTTAACAGTGAAAGCTTACAGAAAATTATCAAAAATATGTGATTATCCTTTACACTTAGGCGTAACGGAAGCTGGGGGTTTATTTACTGGTAGCATTAAATCCTCAATAGGAATTGGACAACTTCTTATGGAAGGAATAGGTGATACAATTAGGGTCTCATTATCGTCAGATCCTGTTGACGAAGTAAAAGCTGGATTTGAAATTCTTAAATCTTTAGGAATTCGCTCAAGAGGAGTAAATATTATATCTTGTCCGTCATGTGCTAGACAAGCATTTCCAGTTATTGAAACAGTTAAAATATTAGAAAAAAAATTAGCTCACATTAAAAAACCAATTAATCTCTCAATTATAGGATGCGTAGTAAATGGGCCTGGAGAAGCTGCACAAACTGAAATAGGATTGACAGGCGGAGGTCAGGAAAATAATCTTTTATATATCTCAGGAGTCCCACATTCAAAAGTAGCAAGTTCTGAAATTATAGAAAAAGTTGTTAAACTTGTGGAAGAAAAAGTCAAAGATTAATCATAAATATGGTTCCTATAGATAAGGTTAAAGATATAATTATTAGACATGACGCTTTAGAAAAAGAGTTAGCATCAGGCAATATTGACTCAAAATTATTTGCCAAGAAATCAAAGGAGTATTCAAGCCTTGGTAATATAATCTTAATAGCTAAAAAATATGTAAATTTTGAAAACGAAAAAAAAGATCTTATCCATTTAGTAGAAGATAAAAAAAATGATCAAGATATAATAGATTTGGCTCAAAAAGATTTAAATGACCTTATTGAAAAAAAAGAAAAATATGAAAATGAATTAAAATTGTTTTTGCTACCAAAAGATGAAGACGATAATAAAAATGCTATTGTAGAAATTAGAGCAGGAACAGGAGGGTTAGAGGCCTCACTTTTTTGCGCTGATTTGTTCAAGATGTATGAAAAAGTTTGTTCAAAAAAAAAATGGAAGCTAGAAATTATAAATATTTCTAAAAGCGAGGCTGGTGGATTTAAAGAGGTAATTTTTTCGGTAAATGGAGATGATATTTATTCTTATTTAAAATATGAGTCGGGTGTTCATAGAGTCCAAAGAATTCCAGAAACTGAAACTCAAGGAAGAGTTCATACTTCCGCAGCCACAGTAGCAGTTCTTCCGGAGGCTGAAGAAGTTGATATAGAAATTAAAGACTCGGACTTAAGGATAGATGTTTTCAGAGCAGGGGGTCCAGGCGGCCAATCAGTAAATACCACAGATAGCGCAGTAAGAATTACTCATATTCCAAGCGGAGTTGTTGTTAGTCAACAAGACGAAAAATCTCAACATAAAAATAAAGCTAAAGCGTTGAAGATTTTAAGATCAAGAGTTTATGAAGCTGAAAAAATAAAAAAAGACCAAGAAAGATCCTCTAATAGAAGAAGTCAAATCGGATCAGGAGATAGATCAGAAAGAATAAGAACTTATAATTTTCCTCAAGGAAGAGTGACTGATCATCGAATTAATTTAACTTTGCATAAACTTGATGAATTTTTAAGCGGTGAAATTCACGAAGAAATGAATCAAGAATTACGTTTAAAAGATCAAAATTTAAAACTTGAAAATTTGAATTCATGAAAACATTAGAACTAATTAAAACAGGGTCTGATTTACTTAAAGAAAAAAATATCTCTTCATTTATATTAGACTCAGAGTTATTGCTTTCAAAAACTCTAAATAAATCAAGAGAAGAAATTTTGATTAATTTAGAAAAAGAAATAAAAGAGAAAGATATAAATATTTTTAAAGAATATTTAATAAGAAGATCAAAAAGTGAGCCGATGGCTTATATTTTAGGTGAAAAAGAATTTTGGAGCAAAAAATTTAAGGTGAATGAACACACATTAATCCCGAGACCTGAAACAGAATTATTAGTTGAAGAGTTATTGAAAGTATTTAATAAAAAAAAAATTTCAATTTTAGATGTAGGAACGGGTACAGGTTGTATTATTATTAGCTTAATAGGTCATTTAAATAAATCTTTTGGAATAGGCATTGATATATCTAAAAACGCCGTTTCTTTAGCAAAAAAAAATGCAACCACTCATGGGCTAGATCAAAAAATTAGATTTTTTAATAAATCATTTGAAAATATATTTAGTAAAAAATTCGATTTAATTGTGTCTAATCCACCATATATAGAGAGAAAAAATATAAAAAATTTGAGAGATGATATTAAAAAATACGAACCTAGAATGGCCCTAGATGGAGGTAATGATGGACTTGACCTTATTAAAAAAATTATCTACAAATCTACGAATATCTTAAAGATTAAAGGTATGCTCGCCTTAGAAATTGGTAACGAGCAAATTAAAAAAGTTTCAAAAATTTTAATTGAAAATAACTTTAGAATTAAAAGTGTTATTAAAGATTATAAAGATAATGTTAGAGGCGTATTAGCTTATTATAAATAAATGAACAATAACAATAGAAGAAGAAATTTTAGATCGAGAGCACAGAAGAGTAACTTTAGAAGAAGAAGTGGTTCTTTAAGTTCTAATAATTCAAATTTGAATAACGGAAATTTAAATTTTAATAGAAATGGCTCCATGAACAATATTCACAATGTGGAGAAAACTATGCAAAAGTACCAACAGCTTGCTAAGGATGCTCAAAGTAATGGTGATCCAGTTTTATCTCAGAATTATCTACAACATGCTGATCATTACTTACGAAGATATAATGAACTTAACGAGAGAAGAGAAAATATAACTGAAAAAACTGTTTCTGAAGACAAATCATCGCTTAGTGAGGAAACAAAAGAAAAGGAAACTCAATCAGCAACAAATTAAAAAGATCTATCTTAATTCTGCTAGTTTCAAATCAATTTTAATTCTATCTAACTCAAATTTGTTTCGTTCTTCTCCTTTTAAGGTCTTGCCTGAAGGCAATTTTAATTTTTGAGAATTAACTTTTTTTCCATTTACTATAACTTCATAGTGTAAATGTGGACCAGTAGATAATCCTGTTGATCCAACATATCCAATTATTTGACCTTGTTTTACTTTCCTTCCTTCCTTTATCCCTTTTGCAAAAGCTTTCATATGAGCATAGATAGTTTCATAAGTTGAATTGTGTTTGATCTTTACACAATTGCCACCACCTCCACACCATCTAGCTCTTGTGATGGTACCAGAACCAGAGGCCATTATTGGAGTGCCACTTGGTGCAGCGAAATCAGTTCCTCTATGCATTTTGTTGTATCCTAAAATAGGATGTTTTCTCATACCAAAAGAAGAAGAAAGTCTTGCGCCATTAATTGGTGTTTTCATCAATGACTTAGTAATACTTTTTCCTTTTATATCATAATAATCTTCTTGTTTATTAAATTTAAAATTATAAAGATTAATTTCTTCTCCATTTACGTACATTGAGGCATAAATTATTTTACCTGTATCTCTAACTTTATTATTATCATCTTCAAATTTTTCATATAAAATTTCAAACCAATCTCCTTTTCTAATATCTCTTTGAAAATCTACTTCAAAGCCAAAAATTCTTGCGAATTCAATAATAATATTTGGTTCAATTCCTGAGTTTATAGCAGCACTATACAAATTACTTTTAATAACATTTTTTACCACAACTTCTTTTTTGTAAAGTTGTAAAATATTTTCTTTAATAATAAAATTATTTTGAGAGCTTCTTATTTCTACAGTTGTTGTATTATTTACAGGATAAACAAAATTAACAACTGTATAAGCACCATTGTTTAATTTTTTTAAAATTAGGGAAACTTTTCTTCCAGAATATATATTTGCAAGTTTTTTTTGCTTAAGTTTTATTGAAATACTATTTATATCTTCGTCTCTCACCTTATAATTCTTTAATATTTTTTCAACAGTATCGTTATTTTTAATAACGTAATTAATTTCCATGTATGGACTATTGATCTTAGATATTAAAAAATTTGATAAATTCGAAAATTCACTATTTTTTGAAATTTCTTTTAAATTATTTGCATTTTTTTGGTTTTTTTTGTCAATCAAATTTGTCGACATAAAAAATATTACAGAGAAAACAATCAAAAAAGACACCAAAATTAAAGAATTGCTTTTTTGAATTTGCAGTATTTTGATGTTTAGAGGGGATAAAAAATTGAATTTTTTTTTAATTAAACTGTTAATTTTTCCAATAATCGTCATAGTTGTTTTTTATAAAAATATCACGATCATTGCAACGCTTGATGGCTCAAAAAGCCTTATTTTACTACTTATTTTGCCTAATATACACCTTGACTTATAATTAGATTGTAATAAAACGACCGCTCGCCTCTACGAAATTAAAATTTTAACGTAGCTAGAGGTGTGTAGATTTTAAAGTCAAAATCTTAGCTTTTTTAAATTGTAAATTTTTAAGAAGAGAAGTGTGGACGGCTAGGTTGATAAAGAAATTGTCGTACACGCTTTAACGAAAAAATAACTTTAATTTACCTTAAAGTTATTAAAGCTAGTGTGCGCCGTTATTAAACTTGAGAGTTTGATCATGGCTCAGAACGTACGCTGGCGGCACGCCTAACACATGCAAGTCGAACGCAGTAGCAATACTGAGTGGCAAACGGGTGAGTATAATGTGGGAATCTGCCTTTTGGTTTGGAATAACACGGGGAAACTTGTGCTAATACCGAATAAGCCCTTACGGGGAAAGTTTTAATGCCGAAAGATGAGCCTGCACTTGATTAGCTAGTTGGTAAGGTAAAGGCTTACCAAGGCAACGATCAATAGCTGTTCTTAGAGGAAGACCAGCCACATTGGGACTGAGACACGGCCCAGACTCCTACGGGAGGCAGCAGTGGGGAATCTTGCACAATGGGGGAAACCCTGATGCAGCGATGCCGCGTGAGTGAAGAAGGCCCTTGGGTTGTAAAACTCTTTCGTCGGGGAAGAAAATGACTGTACCCGAATAAGAAGGTCCGGCTAACTTCGTGCCAGCAGCCGCGGTAATACGAAGGGACCTAGCGTAGTTCGGAATTACTGGGCTTAAAGAGCTCGTAGGTGGTTAAAAAAGTTGATGGTGAAATCCCAAGGCTCAACCTTGGAACTGCCATCAAAACTTTTTAGCTAGAGTGTGATAGAGGTAAGTGGAATTTCTAGTGTAGAGGTGAAATTCGTAGATATTAGAAAGAACACCAAATGCGAAGGCAACTTACTGGGTCACTACTGACACTGAGGAGCGAAAGCATGGGTAGCGAAGAG
>CACIWE010000003.1:50000-51919 GCA_902590285.1 uncultured Pelagibacteraceae bacterium
CCATAAATTTTTCGGAAATCATTATAAGTTTTACAATTTACTATTCTTGATCCATTAATTTTTAATTTTTTAAAGTATAGGTTATTCATTTCAACGACTTTTAAAATATCAAGTGAGTCTAGCTCCAAGTTACTTTTTTTATTTATTTTTCTATCTAAGGTTTCACTTAGAATTCTTATAAAATCTTTTTCTTTCATTTTTTAAAAAAAATTATTTAATATTAAAATATTTCTTTTTAATTAGCATCATACTTTTATTTTCTTTTTCGAAAATGTCACTTATTTTAGAGATAGAACTTGATCCATTCGACATATTTCTAGAAATTGCTGAAGCCATTAATATTGCGCAATTTTTTCCAATTTTTAAACCGTCTTTTATTGAGGAATTTAAGCCTATAAATGATCCTTCACCAATTTTTGCATTTCCACCAACTACTACACCTGAAGTAATAAAACAATGATCTTCAATTTTGCAATGATGTCCAATGATATTACCAGACCAAAGAGTAACATTATTTCCAATGCTTGTGAAAGGATGAATTATTTGATTCTCAAGAATGAAACAGTTATCTCCAATTTTTACGTTCTTAGAAATGCTATTCTTTTTTGATATATATGAAACTAATTTATATTTTTTTCTTTTTAAAAGGCCGTATACCTTTTTTCTAACTGCGTTGAGCTCTTTATAACCTAAGGCTACAAAACCATAGCAATCTTTTTTAGGTAAATATTTTTCAATTTTTTCAAAAGCAACAATATCAATACCGAATTTTTTCTTTTTCTTAATATATTTTCTAAAATCAACAAACGCTTTGATTTCATATTCGCCATCTTGTGAAAAGTGATAATGAGCAACTTCAGCCACAACTCCAGTACCAAAAATAAATAATTTTTTCATAAGGTTTGATTATTATCTTTACAATCTATAACAATATTTTTAAAATAAAAGTACTTAATTTAATAATAAGAATAATTAAATTCATTTTAACTTATATTTTGCAGAAAGACTTTAGATCAATTGAAAAAAAAAATTTTATTTAGGGCTGACTTTGGAAGTGAAATCGGTTTTGGGCATATTATTAGATGTTTAAATCTAGCTTCATTATTTATAAAAAATAATTTCGAAGTTACTTTAATTACTAAAAAAAAGAAGTATCAATTTCCTTTTCTAATTAAAAAATTAAACATTTTGCATTTAAAAGAAAAAATTTCCATAGCAGAAGAATCCAAATATATTCTAAATTATTTCACAAAAAAAAAATTTTCATTTCTAATTTTAGATATAGAGCACGGTTTAATAAATAAAAAAAAGTATGAAATTTTTTTAGAACATATCTCTAAAATTTTAAACAAAACTATTTGCTGGGATAATTTATTATCTAATAAATTTAAATTTGGTATTACTTACAGACCTTACCCTAATTTTGTTAATTTAAAAAAAATTTATAAAAAAAGTAAAATTGTCCAAGGTCTTAATTATTTATATCTACCTAATATTTATCGTTATTCAAAAAAAATTAAAACTTTTAATTTATTAGTAAACTTAGGTGGAACATCACAGAGAAATAAAATTGAGAGTATCATAAAAAAAATTGAAACTATAAGACTGAAAAAAAAATTAAAAGTTGTAATTCCAAACTTTAATTTAAAAAAATCTTTAAAACTTAATCACCATAAATACTGTTTCCCTAAGTTCGTAAATAATAATAAAATTTATAAAAATATAAATTTAGCAATTGTAAGTGGTGGAATGGCAAAATATGAATGTATAATAAATCAAATTCCCTCAATTGTAATAAATTTAAATTCTCAACAAAAAAAAATTAATCAAAACTTTATTAAATATAATTTTATTATTATTTTAAAAAAATTAGATGATCTTGATAAAAAATTAAAATTATTGATTTTTAATCAAAATCT
>CACIWE010000004.1 GCA_902590285.1 uncultured Pelagibacteraceae bacterium
ATGATGAATAAATATTTTGAGTATAGAAAACACAAAACAAATTTTAGAACTGAAGTAATCGCTGGTGTAACGACTTTCCTTACAATGGCATACATCATGTTCTTAAATCCTTTTATTCTCTCTGGTGAGTTTGCTGGAGCAGAAAAAGGTTTTTTTGATTTTGGAGCAGTATTCACTGCAACAATTTTAGCGACCGCTGTAGCTTGTTTTATCATGGCATTCCATGGAAAAACTTGGCCGGTTGGATTAGCTCCAGGAATGGGTATCAATGCATTTGTTGCCTACGGCGTTGTTGCTGGACAAGGTTATACACCCCAAGCTGCATTGGGTGCTGTTCTTGTTGCTGGTGTAATCTTCTTAGCAATATCATTAACTCCAATCAGAGCATGGTTAATTAATTCGATTCCAAAAAGTTTAAAACTTGGAATTGGTGCTGGTATTGGATTATTCTTAGCAATTATCGGTCTGGAGATTATGGGAGTAGTTGGTGATCACCCTGTAACATTAGTTACATTAGGTGACATTAAAAATCCTTTAGTGCTTTTAGCATGTGCAACCTTTGTGTTCATGATTGTATTAGAGAAAATGAAAGTAAAAGGAAATATTATAATAGGTATTTTACTTTTTAGTATCATTGCATGGGCGACCGGTTTAGCTAAATTTAATGGAGTAGTTGGATCAATCCCTCCAATGACTTATTTGTTTGAGTTTGATTTAAAAGCTGCATTCACTGCCGGTATGGCTTCAATTGTTTTCACTTTATTATTTATTGACTTTTTTGATACAGCAGGAACATTAACTTCAGTGGCTAATGTTGCAGGAAAAGTTGATAAAAAAGGTAAAGTACAAGACATAGATAAAGCAATGCTATCAGACAGTGTTGGTACAGTTGCAGGAGCTATGATGGGTACAACGACTGTAACAAGTTATGTAGAATCTGGTTCTGGTGTGAAAGCTGGTGGAAGAACAGGAATGACTTCTTTAGTCATTGGTGTTTTATTCTTGGCTTGTTTATTCTTTGCACCCTTAGCAACAAGCTTACCAAAAGAAATAGATGGAGCAGCTTTACTTTATGTTGCAATTTTATTTGTAAGAAATATTACCGATATAGATTGGAACGATATAGCTGAGTCTGGTCCAGCTGTGCTTGCTATGATAGTTATGCCGCTTACTTACAGTATTAGTAACGGTATCGCTTTAGCATTCATCGCTTATGCACTAATAAGAATTTTTACTGGTAAATTTGGTAAGACTTCGCCTGCAATTTGGGTAATTGCAGCAGCTAGTGTATTAAGTTTTTACGTAGGTTAATGATTTTAGGGCCAGTTTATGCTGGCCCTTTAACTTCCTTGATGTTTTTTAATTAAATCCTCTACTCTTACTTCCTCATAATGCTCAAAAGGCTGAACAATCCAAGGATTGCTATTTAATTTCTGAGCACAATAATCAGGCTCAAATGTTGAGTCTTTCTTTTTCCAGAGAACAGCAGTCTTTATTGATTTTATTTTTCCTTGCAAAGGAGGGTATTTTTTAAGCCAATCAATACTTTTATTTAAAGTTACTCCAGTATCAGATAGGTCATCACACAATAGAATATTTCCTTTCATCTCTTGAACTGTGGAGCTCATTTCTCTTGAAAAAACCAGCTCGCCTTGTTGATCCTCAGTTCCTTCTCCAGAATAGGACTCTACAGCTAAATAAGCACATTTAAGTTTAAATACTCTGCTCAGTACGTCTATGATGGGAGCTCCACCTCTCATTATGCCAATTAACATGTTAGGTTTAAATCCACTTTGGTGGATTTGTATTGCAAGTTTTTCTACGATAAGATTATATTCTTTCCAATCAATGATAAGTTTATCTGCCATGAAAAAAGTTAGTTTATTTTTAAGGAGTTGTAAATGAAAGGTTACGTAGTTTGTGTTTATAAAAATATAACTAATGAGGAAAAGCTTAAAGAATATGCCGTAAAAGCTAGAATCGCAGTTGAAAAATATAAAGGCAAATTTCTAATCAGGGGAGGAAAAGCTACTGCTAACGAAGGTGAAAGTTCGCCTAGGACTGTCGTAATCGAGTTTCCCTCTTACGATGAAGCAAATTTATTTTACAAATCAAAAGAATATCAAGAAGCACATGAAATTTTAAAAGGTCACGCTATAAGACACCATCAAACTATTGAGGGTGCTTAATATTGTATTGGCTCGCTATCTATTGATCTCCATAAATACCAGGTCGCTACTGAACAATAGGGTGTAAATTTTTTATAAAGCTTATTAAGGAATATCTTTGGAGGAAAGTATTTCTTATTATAATTATTTGAAATAGCTCTTAATAATCCTATATCTTGTAAAGGCCAAATATTTGGCCGATTAAATGTAAAAAGTAATATCATTTCTGCTGACCACCTTCCTATTTGTCTTAGATCAGATAAATATTCTATAGCTTCTTCATCAGTCATTTTTTTTATTAAGCTGGGCTTAAAAGTTTTATTTAAAGTTTTTTTGGCTAAATCTTTTATACCTTTAACCTTTTGTTTACTAAGGCCACAACTTTTTAAATTACTAAATGATAATTTGCTCACAGTTCTTGCATTTATTTTGTTTTTACATTTCTTTTTAAATCTTAAAAAAACTGAGTTTGCAGCCGCAACACTGATTTGTTGACCAATAATACTTTTACATAATGAGAAAAAAACATCATTGCGAGTCACCAGACTTCCATCTTTATAGTTGTTTATTAGCTTTTTCATCACTTTATCTTTCTTCGATAAAATTTTCTTAGCTCTTGCCCAATATTTAGGAGGCTTGCTCATGTTCTGGGAGCAATGATTTGTTTCTTTAATTTATTCTCTCTCATAAAAATTATTAAAGAACTAGCAATGACTAAGGAGGCACCGAGCAATGTTAAAATTTTTGGAACTTCGCTCCAGATAAAATATCCAAAAATAATTGCAAAAACTAAACTCAAATATTTAATCGGAGTTACAAGTGACGCTTCTGCTAATCTATAACTTTGAGTTAATAATAAATTGGCTACACTCCCGCATAAACCAAGAACAAAAAATAAAACAAAATCTATGAAAGTTGGCATTATCCAATCACTAAAGAAAATTGTTCCTAAACCCAAAAGAGAGCAAAGTAATGTAAAATAAAATGCAATTGTATAATTGGCTTCTGTTTTAGATAAAGATCTGACGCTAATAGCTACACAGGCAAAAAATATACAAAATACAATTGGCGTAATGTAATAATAATTTACATCTATAAACGCTGGTTGAACAATTAATAGCATTCCAACAAAACCAAGGAATACAGCCGACCATCTTTTTATTCCAACCTTTTCAGATAAAAAAAAGATTGATGCTATTGTAACGAATATTGGTCCGCCAAATGTTAATGAAACTACATCGGCTAGTGGTAATTCTCTTAGTCCCAAAAATAATGCAATTATTGCTAGAGCTCCACTTATAGCTCTGAAAGCATGAAGACCAGGACGTGAAGTTTTGTAAAAGGAAAATATTTTATCTTTTGGTATGATAAAAAATATCGGAATAAATCCTATAAAAAATCTTAAAAAAAGAACTTGGCCTACTGGATAATAATCTAACCATTTTACACAGATGTCCATAATAGAGAAGCAGATTACACTTCCTACCATGTACAATACGCCTATTTGATTTTGTGTTAACAATTTACTATCCTTTCTTCTTCAAAATATATTAAATAACTTATGCAGAAATGTACACTTGCACTTGGATGTTTTTGGAAACCTGAGGAAAACTTTAAAAACAAACCAGGCATATTAAAAACTGAAGTAGGTTACGCAGGAGGAAGTAGCGCAAAAACAACCTACGAAGAAGTATGCACAGGAAACACTGGACATGCTGAAGTTGTAAGGCTTACTTTTGATGAAAATAAAATTTCGTTCAGAAAAATATTAGATTTATTTTTTAAAATGCACGATCCAACACAAAAAGATATGCAATTTCCAGACGTCGGAACTCAATATAGAAGTGAAATCTTTTATGAGGATGAAATACAGAAACAAGAAGCTTTGGAAGTTTTAAAAGAATTTAACGAAAAATTAGATGGTAAAATTCAGACGAATATATCAAAAATTAAAAACTATAGTAAAGCTGAAGAATATCATCAAAAATATATCGAAAAAAACCGATAATGAAGCAATTGGTAACTACAGACTGGTTGGATAAGAATATTGAAAAAGTAAAAATTTTAGATGCTAGCTGGCATCTTCCAAATGCTAATAGAAATTCATTTGAAGAGTATAAAACAGAACATATTGTTAGCTCTTTATTCTTTGATATTGATAAAAATTCAAACCAAAAAACTAATCTTCCACATATGCTTCCGTCGAAAAAAGATTGGGAAATGATTGTATCTGGTTTAGGAATATCTAATTCAGATCACGTAATTGTCTATGACAACTCAGATGTTTTTAGTTCGTGTAGGGTTTGGTACACTTTTTTATATTTTGGCCATGACCCAAAACTCATCTCAGTATTAGATGGAGGTTTTAAAAAATGGACAGATGAAAAACGTCCCACTACAAAAGAAATAGTTGGCGCTATTAGATCTAAATATATTGCAGCTGAAATTAAATCTCTTGTAATAAATAAAGATGAAGTAAATAAAAATATTACTAATAATAAATTTCAATTGCTAGACGCCAGAGGAGAACAAAGATTTTTAGGTTTACAGCCTGAACCTCGAAAAGAACTTAAAAGTGGAAACATCAAAGGATCAATTAACCTGCCGTTTCAAATACTTTTAAGAGAAGATAGAACTTTAAAAAAAAAAGAGGATTTAATTGAGATTTTCAAATCAAAAAAAGTATCAATTGAAAAAGAAATGGCTTTTACATGTGGTTCTGGAGTTACAGCATGCATTTTAGGTCTAGCTAATTCTATTATAAGTGGTAAAAAACCTATTATCTATGACGGTTCATGGGCAGAGTACGGATTAGATTAAAAAAAAATATGAAAACTTCATCAAAAATTAAAACTTTTCTAATAATTTTTTTTATAGCTATTTTTGCAATCATAACAGCAAGGCACTTTATAGGTCTTCATTTTAAAAAAAAATTTAGCGTGAGACCAGCCCCAGGTGTAATCGTTTCTACAGTTGAAAAATCGCTTTTTTATAAAAGTATTGAAACTTTTGGTACTGCAATAGCTCAGAGCTCAAAAGCCTATAGAGTTCAAGCAAGTAATATCAATGGAAAGCTTAATCTAGAAAATAGATTCGTTAAAAAAGGAGAAAAAATACTTACATTAAAAGATGGAGAAAGCTTAATAGCAGATTTTGCTGGCAAGGTAGGGAAGAGGGAAATAGCTCAAGGTGTCTTAGGTTCAGAAAGTCTAATTATTACACTTGATGATCTTAAAAAAATTGTAATAGATATTAAAGTCCCTGAAAATTATGTAGGTGTTCTTAAAACAGGGCTAAAAGCTGAGGTTACAAGTTCTGCTTATAAAAAAGTTTTTAAGGGTAAAATAGAAACAATAAGTTCTCGAATTGACCCTTCTACTAGATCAATTCTTTCAAGAATAATAGTCGATAATTCGAATTTTGAAATTATTCCAGGTCAACTAATGACTGTAAAAATTATCTATGAAGAAAAAAACCAAATCGGTGTACCGGAAAGTGCTGTAACAATTCAGGGGAATACAGCGTTTGTTTATACTGTAAATGATAACACCGCTGAAAAAAGGAATATTGAAATTGGTAAAAGAAATTTTGGTAAAGTTTCGGTTATATCTGGATTAAATGAAGGTGATATTGTGATTAGTGAGGGTGTTTCTAAAGTAAGAGATAAGGGTAAAATAAAAATTATTACATCAGCCAAATAAATGTTTTTAACTGACCTTTCAATCAAAAGACCTGTTGTAGCCTCAGTAATGAGTTTGGTTTTAGTTATATTTGGTCTAGTTACTTTTCAAGAGATACCAACAGACGAATTGCCTGATGTGCAGCCACCAGTTGTTACAATTCAAACTGAATATAGAGGAGCTTCAGCTGAAATAGTTGACACACAAATTACACAAAAAATTGAAGACTTTGTTGGAGGAACTCCAGGATTGGAGACTATTGACTCTTTCAGCGAAGATGAAAGTTCAAGAATTACTCTAACTTTTGAAACTGATTTAGATTTAGATGATGTTGCTAACGATGTTAGAAGTTCTGTGTCTCGAGTTTTAGATAACTTACCAGAGGGAGCTGAACAACCAGAAATATTTAAACAAAGTGCAGGTATGCGTACAACAATGTGGTTATCTTTTAATTCTGAAACTATGTCTGACTTGGAGCTAACTGACTACGCAGATAGGTATTTAACGGATACATTTTCTACAGTTGATGGAGTAGGTCGAGTTAGACTTGGTGGTCAAAGAGAATTATCACTAAGAATTTGGTTGGACCCTATTGCACTTGCTGCAAGAGATTTAACCACTGAAGAAGTTGAAAATGTACTAAGAAAAGAAAATGTAGAATTTCCAGCAGGGAGAATAGAATCAAAAGATATTGATCTTACTATTAAGTTAAATAAAGCCTACAGTAATTTAGAAAATTATAAAAATTTACCTCTTAAAAGAGCAGCTGACGGATCAATTATTACACTTTCTGATGTAGCAAGAGTAGAGCTTGGTGCAGAGTCCACACGTACTTTATTTAAAGGAAACGGAAAGCAAGTGGTAGGAATAGGAATTTACCAACAATCAGATGCTAACACTATTGCTGTTGCTGATGGAATTAAAAAGAAAATTAAAGAGCTCAAACCTAGCTTGCCCCCGAATACAACTTTAGAAGTTTCATTTGATAGAAGTAATTATATTAAAGCTGCAATTAAAGAAGTTTATAAAACTCTTTTTATTGCTTTAATTTTAGTAACAATAATTATTTACCTTTTTTTGGGAAATATAAGAGCCCTGGTGGTTCCTCTGGTAGCTTTACCTGTTTCATTAATTTCAACTTTTTTAGCAATTTATATTTTTGATTTTTCAATCAACCTCTTTACTCTTATGGCTTTAGTGTTGGCCATTGGAATTGTTGTAGATGATGCAATTGTAATGTTAGAAAACATAGTGAGAAGAATAGAGTTAGGAGACACCCCTCTTGTTGCAGCATTTAAAGGAGCTAAGCAAGTTTCATTCGCAATTATCGCTACAACAGTTGTTTTAGTTGCTGTCTTTGTTCCCTTAATTTTTATTAAAGGAATTACAGGTGTACTATTTACACAAACTGCAATCACACTTGCAGCCGCTGTCATTATATCAAGTTTCGTGGCTTTATCTTTGAGTCCAATGTTGGCGAGTAAATTTCTTAAGCAAAATATGAATAAGTCAAAAATAGTTTTTAAATTTGAGAAATTTTTAAAGAATTTAACTTATTTATATAAAGTATCTTTGCTAGGTTGGATCAAAAAAAGAACAACGATAACAATCTTTCTATTAGCCACATTAGCTTTAACTCTATTTTTTTTCAATTTTACAAAAAAAGAATTAATTGCTCCTGAAGACAGAGGGGCGTTCTTTGTAATCGTAAAAGCGCCTCAAGGTTCCGGCTTTAATTTTACGAAGGATAGAGCTGAGGAAATTGAAGGTCTTTTATTACCTAATGTAGGTAAAGGTGAATACAGAAAATTGATTATGAGAGTGCCAGGGTTTGGTAAATCTGCAAAACAAGTAAATAGCGGTTTTATTATTGTACTGCTAGAGCCTTGGAAAAAAAGAGATCGTCACGGTGTTCAAATAATGAGAGAGTCTTTTGGGGAAATTTCAAAAGTACCGGGTGTATTAGCTTTTCCAATTATGCCTCAAGGAATAAGAACAGGAGGAATTGAGAGCCCTGTGCAATTTGTTATTTTAGGGAATACGTACGATCAACTTATTGAATGGAAAGAAATCATTAAAAAAGAGGCAAGAAAAAATTCAGGACTCACTTCGATAGAAGATGATTTCGATCTAAATAAGCCTCAATTAAATGTTAAAATTGATCAAAAGAAAGCTGCTGACCTTGGAGTTTCAACGGAGGATATAGGCAAAACCATCGAAACAATTTTCGGATCAAGAAGGGTTACAAATTTTACAAAAGACGGTAAAGAATATTCTATTATTCTCCAAGGAGATATTAAAGATAGACAGGAGCCTGATAGCATAAGTAAAGTTTTTGTAAGATCAAAGAACAATAATAAACTTGTGTCGATCTCTAATCTAGTTGCATATGATGAGGAAGGTCAGTCACCTTTCCTTGCAAGATATAATAGGCAAAAGGCTGTAACTATTTCAGCAAGATTAGTTGGTGACTATTCACTAGATGAAGCGCTTAAATTTTTAGTCGGAGTAGTTGAGCAAAATACTCCTCAAGCCAAAATAGCTTACAAGGGTGAAAGCGAGGAATATAAAAAGACTAACACTGAATTGTATGTAATCTTTGCTCTTGCTTTGATAACTGCTTATCTCGCAATGAGCGCACAGTTTGAAAGTTGGAAACATCCATTTACAATCATGTTAACTGTGCCAATGGCTATACTTGGCGGTTTACTGGGTTTACTAGTGGTTGGTTCATCTCTAAATGTTTATAGTCAAATAGCTCTTATAATTCTCATAGGATTGTCCGCAAAAAATGGAATTCTAATTGTCGAATTTGCAAATCAATTAAGAAAGGAAGGTAAAAATATAGAAGTTGCTGTATTTGAAGCAGCAGCAATTAGATTAAGACCTATACTTATGACAAGTTTATCTACAATTATAGGAGTCTTACCTTTAATACTTGGAACAGGCCCGGGTGCAGCAAGTAGACTTACAGTAGGAATAACTATTTTTGGTGGAATGCTTTTTTCCACTTTCTTTACACTTTATGTAATTCCCACTATTTATACGATTGTCGGAAAGAATACTAAGAGAATTGATGCTGTTGAGATTGATCTGAATAAGCAACTTAAAAAATAATATATTTATTTTTATCTAAATTTTTCTTACAAAGTGTTAATTGTTTTCTATATTTGTTTGCCATATCCTTAACTGATTTTGCATAGATAATAGCTTTCTTGTCTTTTGAATAATTTTTATAATCACCCCAGCCTTTATAATAAGCTAAATATTGCTTATATGGATCCTTCTTAGAAATTTTTAAAATCTTATTAGTTTTATGAATATACCAGCCAATAAAATCAACGGAGTCCTTAAATCTTGCTCTTGTTGCTAATGGGCTATTTGTTTCACGTTTATACTGTTCCCATGTTCCTTTTACTGCTTGTGAATAACCAAATGAACTTGAAGGTCTTTTGAAAGGAATAACTTTAAATAATTTTTTTCGTGGCGGCTTAGCTAACCAATTGAAATCACTTTCTTTTTTGACAAAGGCTAATTGTAAATGAATAGGCGCTCCCCATCTTTCATACGAAGCTTTTGTATGTTTATACCAAAGATATCTTTCCTCAAAAATTGCACAACTATTTTGCGTATTTTTTGGAATCGAAGAGCATGCGCTAAGAATAAATAAAATTAGAATTAATATAATTTTTTTGAAATGAATCACTTTCTAATTTATACTAGAAATTAATTAAGCTTTCTCCACTTTTCTGGCATCATAAAAGATCCTTCCCATACGCCGAGCTTATTTTCTTTTGCATATGCTTCATCTTTCACATAGTCTTTTGAATATCTTTTGTACGCTACCGCATTACCGTTCCTCACCATCCATTTATTAAGATTAATTTTACCCTTAAAACAAGTGGCTAAAAATCTTTTGTACCTATCTTTTGATGAAGAGATGCATTTTATTTTTGAATTATCAATTTTATCTATTAATTTTTTTTTCGCTATAACGCCACATGAATAATTTTTACTAAATTCAAAACCGATTATTGCTGAAATTTTTAAAAATGGCTTTTTACATTGTTGTTTGATTTCTGGAGCATCAATTCCTTCTAGTCTTATTTTTTTATTATTAATATGCACAGTATCGCCGTCAATTATTTTTGGCATTCCATAAATTTCTGTGCTATTTGACGTTTGAACTAAGAAGCACGTTATGATTAATATTAAAGATATTTTTGCCATTTTATAAAACTATTAAGTAATAAAATTATAACTACTCCAGTAAAATTAGCTATTAAATCATAAAATTCAAAAGCCCTATTAGGAATTATTAAGTGGGAAATTTCTAATACGCAGGAAATAAATAAAATAAATCGATAATTAGTTAAAATATTTTTAACTCTTAATCTTACTGTCATGGCTAATATAGTAATATAAGAAAAAAAAATTAAATGGTTAATTGATGTACCAATTGGATTAGATATTAAATTTGGTTGTTGGCCTAAGTTTCCATAAAAGAGATAACCTATTAAACTTCCAGGAAATAAATACAGAATGAGTAAAACTAATAATGAAAAATAGTAAACATGCTCTGTTAATTTGAATATAGTATTTTTCATTATCAATTTAATATAGTACATAATAGATAATTTAACTATTATGACTAAACTAATTCTCACAAGACATGGCCAAAGCGTTTGGAATGCAGAAAATAGGTTTACTGGTTGGGTAGATGTAGATCTTTCTGATAAAGGAGTCCAGGAAGCAGAAAAATCAGGTCAGATTATTAAAGATTTAAATATTAAAATAGATATCTCATATACATCATATTTAAAGAGAGCGATTAAAACTCTTACAACTATTCTAAAAAAAAATAGCCTAGAACTTAAATTCAATACTGCTTGGCAGCTTAATGAAAGGCACTATGGATCTTTAACGGGTTTAAACAAAGAAGAAACAAAGAATAAAATCGGTGAAGAACAATTCAAAAAGTACAGGAGATCCTGGGATATAGCTCCTCCTCCCATGAAGGAAAAAAGTGAATATCTAAATTTATTCAGTCCATTGAATGCTAGTATACCTGTGGGAATGACCCCGTTTACTGAGTCCTTAAAAAGTACATATGACAGGGTGGTACCTTTTTATGAAAATGAAATTAAGAAGAATCTTTTAGAAAATAAGAATATTTTAATTTCAGCTCATGGAAATTCTCTAAGAGCTTTATGTAAATATTTATTTAATATTTCGGATACAAAAATAAATGAATTGGAAATACCAACAGGTAATCCGTTATTAATTGAATTTGGTGATGATTTAAAAATTAAAAAATATTATTATTTGGACAAGTCCAGAGCTAGGGATATAATTTTTAATCAATAATATTAAGACTTTGAATTTTCCTATACATATCAGAAGTGTTTAAGTGGTAAAATTTTTGATTACTTTCTAAGCCCAGTAAGTTTTTATCTTTTATTAATTTATTCCATATTTTATTTAGTGAAAAAACTTTTGATTTTTCATTCGTGAAAAAACTTCTGTTAATAATTTGCAATCCAGTAAAAATAAATTGATTTTCACTATCCTTAGAAATTTTTTCATTCTTTAAATTAAAATCTCCCTTAAAAGAAGGATCAATGGATAATTTCTTGTTCACTAAAAGTAACGTCGGTTTATTATTCTTTAAATAAATAGCCTCTAGTCTCTTTACTTCTGCTAGATAATGCTTGCCCCAAACAGTATCTGGATTAATTACAAAAAAAGGATTGTCACCAAAATTTTGTGTACCTTTAAGTACACCTCCGCCTGTGTCTAATAATAAATTTTCTTCATTTGAAATTGTAATCTTAACTTTAAATTTCTTTCTATTAATAAATGATTTAATCTGATCAGGAAGATAGTGAACATTAATACTTATTTCTTGCACACCATGACTGCTCAATAAGTTTATCGCTCTTTCTAATAATGTATAATTATTTATTTCTAGTAATGGTTTAGGAGTTTTTAGTGTCAAAGGCTGCATTCTTTTTCCTAACCCTGCTGCTAAAATCATTCCATATTTAATATTCATTATTTATTTAATTTTTTAAGTTTTTTAATAGACAAGTGTTTATAGAATAATAATTTTAAATTTTTAAGTACTGGGTTTTGTAATCTTTTTTCTATGAGCGTCCATGTATAAGGTAAAAATTTAAGATAATGATTTTTGTTATCTCTTTTGTATAAACGCACGAATATTCCTAATATTTTTAAATTTCTTTGAACTGATAAAATATCAAAGTCATTTTTTAATTTTTGTATATGATCGTTTTTAAGTTTTGAATTCTTATGATAGAAATCTAATAGTTTGTTTTGTAATTGACTCGGTAATTTTATTCTTACGTCGTCAATTAAGGATGCTATATCATACAAAGGATTTCCAATAATTGCATCCTGGCTATCAATTATTCCTAATTTATTTTTATTAATCATTACATTCGAAATATGAAAATCTCTATGAACGAATGTATTATTTTTGAAATTTAATTTTTTATATAGTTTATTTAATTCAGATCTAAGAATTTTCTTAATCTTACTAATTTTTTTGTTTTTGACAGCATAGTTTAAGTACCAATCAAAAAATAAATCAGATTCTTTATGAAGATTAGATAATGTATAATTTGGTATTTTAATTTTTAGCTTTTCAAATTTATAAAGTTTTTTTACTTTTATTTTTTGTATCTTAATTAATAATCTTATTAATGATTTATAGCTATTAAGTTTATTTTTTTTTGAAATTACGTGATCGTAGAATGATTTTTCACCTAAATCAGATATTTCGATCATATCGTTTTTATAATGATTGCTTAATAATTTTGGAGCATTAATCCCGTTGTGATTAAGAATATTATTTATCACCACATATACTGCAAGATTTTTAAATTTTTCTTTTTTTGCAGAGACAATGATTGAGGTTTTGTTGTTTTTTTTTAATCTATAAAATTCTCTAAATGAAGCATCTCCTGAAATTTTTTTCAATTTATATTTCATTTTCAAAATTTTTCCATTTGTTTACCCCATTTATTTTCATTTTTCTTTCCTTATCATTTTCTCCGTACTCTAAATAAATTTCTAGTTTATTAGTCAATGGTATTTTAATTAAGTCTGGCCATTCTATAATTTTAATTGTTTTTTCATTTTCTGAAAAAATACCAAGATGATCTAATTCATTGGCTTTTTTAATTCGATAAAGATCGTAATGCATAATCTTAAGATCTTTAATTTCATATTCATAAAGTAAGTTAAATGTAGGACTCAACACCTCTGTTTCTTTAAGTCCTTTTTGATTTTGTAAGTTATTAATTAAAAATCTTGTGAATGTAGTCTTCCCTACACCGATTTCACCAATTAAGAAAATGCAATCTCCATTTTCTAGTTTTTTTGAAATTGAGTTAGATATTAGATTTAAATGGTCTAAAGATTTAACAATCATTAGCTACTGCTAGTAGCGATAAGTATCTGGTTTAAATGGTCCTGATGGTTTAACGCTAATATAATCGGCTTGCTCTTTTGACATTTTTGTTAATTTAGCCCCCACTTTTTCTAAATGAAGCATTGCAACTTTTTCATCAAGATGTTTGGGAAGTACATAAACTTTTTTCTCATATTTATTTGAATTATTCCATAATTCAATTTGAGCAATAACTTGATTTGTGAATGAAGCGCTCATCACAAAACTAGGATGTCCTGTAGCACATCCTAAATTTACTAATCTTCCTTCAGCTAAAAGTATAATCCTTTTTTTACTAGGCAATTCAATTTCATGAACTTGTGGTTTTATTTCGTCCCACTTATAATTTTTCAATGCTTCAACTTGAATTTCATTGTCAAAGTGACCAATGTTACAAAGTATTGCTCTGTCTTTCATATTTCTCATGTGATCTGCTGTGACTATATCTTTATTTCCTGTAGCAGTTACAACTATATCAGCGTCTTTAATAGCTTCATCCATAATAACAACTTCGTAGCCTTCCATAGCAGCTTGTAACGCACATATAGGGTCTGTCTCGGTAACCATAACTCTTGCACCTGCTTGACGTAATGAGGCTGCACTTCCTTTGCCAACATCCCCAAATCCAGCTACAATGGCTACTTTACCTGACATCATAACATCAGTAGCTCTTTTTATACCATCTACTAAACTTTCTCTACAGCCATAGAGGTTGTCGAATTTAGATTTTGTAACTGAGTCATTTACATTTATAGCTGGGATTAATAATTCTTTATTAGACTCCATTTTTTTAAGTGCTAAAACTCCTGTTGTAGTTTCTTCTGAAACTCCCTTTACATCTTTTAATAAATTTTTATACTCTTTGTGCATTAAGGCAGTAAGATCACCACCATCATCTAAAATCATATTTGGTTTCCAATCTTTTTTTCCTTCAATGGTTTGTTTAACACACCACCAGTACTCTTCTTCAGTCTCGCCTTTCCAAGCAAATACAGGAATACCGGCTTTCGCTATTGCTGCTGCAGCATGATCTTGTGTAGAAAAAATATTACATGAAGACCACCTAACTTCAGCCCCCAATTCAACTAAAGTTTCAATTAAAACTGCGGTTTGTATTGTCATATGAAGGCAACCCAAAATTTTTGCACCTTTTAAAGGGTTTTTACCTTTATATTCTTTTCTTAAAGCCATTAGGCCTGGCATTTCTGTTTCTGCAAGAGAAATTTCTTTTCTACCAAAGTCCGCTTGAGTAATATCTTTTACTTTATAATCCTGTGCCATATTGAAGGAGTTATTATCAACATAAATTAACCATAGCAAGAAATAATCTTAGGACAATTTAGGAAGTAAAACCTCTACCTGTGCACCTTTTGAATTTAGCCTATTTGAAGCTGCTATCGTGCCTTTATGTAATTGGACAATATTTTTTACAATATTTAAGCCTAGGCCAGAGTGTTTTCCAAAACTCGCGGGTCTGTTGCTATAAAACCTTTTAAAGATTTTCTGAGGTGATGTTTCGGCAAAACCAGGTCCCTCGTCTTTTACTGAAAGTAATAGATTGCTTGAAGTTTCTTCAAGACCAATTTCAATTTTTTGATTATCCTTACTAAAGGAAATAGAATTATCTAATAAGTTTGCGACCACTTGTTCCAATCTATTGCTTATACCAAAGATAAAATGTCCGTTTTTACTTTTAATTTTATTTACGACACTTATCTCAATTTTTTTATTTTGGTTGATAAGATCTTGATTAAAATCTTCAACTACTCCATTTATAATTTCAACTAAATTAATTTTACCCATTTTCTCACGAGATAAAGATGCTTCGTCCTTAAGCATTTGAGTGTAATCAGTTATTAATCTTTCTATTCTTTCGGCATCATGATTTATTATTTTAAGAAGTTTTTCACCCTCATCTTTTTCAGTAGTTTTGTCTAAAAGTTCTGAAGCACTTTTTAAGGATGCAAGTGGATTTCTAATTTCATGAGCTAAATCATTTGAGAATGTTTCTGCTCTATTAGTACGTTGTTGTAATTCTTTAGTCATTTCATCAATTGATTGGGTTAATTTACCAATTTCATCATCTCTTACGAAAACTTTATTTATATCAATTGTTTGATTAGATTTCTTTTTAATTCCGTCACTAAATTTAACTAAGAGGCCAATTGGTTTGAGGATATATTTATTTAAAAACAGAGAAAAAATTAAAATCACGATAACAACAGCAATCATAGTTCTAATAATAAATGCTTTTCTCTCTTTTACAGCAGTGATGATATCATTCGCTTGTTCTGAAACTACAATATATCCGATATCATTATTTTGAAATTTAATTTTGCTCAATGTACTTACAAAAAAATTATTTTTTTCATCATTAGTAAGAGTCATTATTTCGTCATTGTATTTATTTGTAATTATATCTTTAATTTCATCTACTTCTTCGTCTTCAAGTCTTTCTTCAATCTCTGGCGTAATTGTTTCACCTCCTAATGCTTCCTCAAAAATTATATCTGATCCTGTAAAAACACTTTGATCCAAATCTAAAATATTTGTGTCACCAATAAGGTTTCCTGATAAATCATAAAATTGAACGCGGTCTAAGCTTTGAAATAGAAATCTTGTGGAAAGTAAAAAATCTCTGACTCCCTCTTTTGTATAGTCGATATTAAGTCTCTCAAGATTATCCTTGGTATTATTTATAACTATTTTGTGATTCTCCGATCTTTCTTTTACTAAGGTCGGCTGAATTGCTTCAAGGTATATAATTGTAAAAAGTCCTAGAACAGAAAAGACGGTAAGGTTAATTATTAAAAACTTCTTTAAAATAGAAGCTGATTTTTTTTGTTTCATTAGCTAACATTCCATCTATACCCACTTCCATATCTAGTTTCAATTGCAGAAAACTTTTCATCAACCTTTTTAAACTTTTTTCTTATTCTTTTTACATGACTATCGATTGTTCTATCTTCAATTTCAGTATTTTCCTTATAGGCAATATCCATTAAATGAGCTCTTTCTTTTATCACTCCTGGCCTTTTAGCTAATTCTTTTACTATTAAAAATTCTGTAGTAGTCAGTTTATCTGGTAAAGCTTTTCCGTTCCATTCACACTCTAATTGTGCAGGGTCTAACTTTAATTTACCATGACTAATTATATTTTTTGTGTCATCGACAGTATTAGTTTTTTTCCTTAATTGAACTCTTATTCTCTCTATTAAAACTTTTGTAGAAAAACCTCCAGATTTTTTAACAAAATCATCAGCGCCCAATTTCAAACCAAGTAGTTCATCAACTTCATCATCTTTTGATGTTAAGAAGATAATTGGAATTGACATTTTTTTTTTAAGCTTTTTTAACAACTCTTCTCCGTCCATCCTTGGCATTTTGATATCCAAAATAGCTAAGTCAGGTGGATTTCTAGTTAATCCTATTAAAGCAGACTCTCCATCGATATAAGTTTGAACTTTAAAGCCTTCTCTTTCCAAGGCCATGCTTATACTAGTTAGTATATTTCTATCATCATCTACTAAAGCTATTGTTTGAGTCATATTTTTATTCTCTTAATTATGTTGTCAAAATTTAGGCGTTTAATGGGCCTCTCCCCAATTGCTCCCAGAGTTAATACTTACTTCCAAAGGTATTGAAAAGATGTGATGGTCTGAGCTTGAAACTGACGTCATTGCTTCTTTAACAATCTTTTTAACTTCACTCTCATCTTTTTTTAAACATTCAAAAATAAGTTCATCGTGAATTTGTAAAAGCATTTTTGCTTTCTTTTTTTCTTCAAGGATTTTATCTATTTTAATCATTGCTAATCTTATAATATCTGCAGCTGATCCTTGTATTGGGGCATTAATTGCTGCTCTTTCCTGAAAAGCGCGAACGCTAAAATTTTTATCATTTATTCCTCTTAAATGAATTCTTCTTCCAAAAATATTCGTTACAAAGCCTTGCTTCCTGCAAGTTTTGATTGTGGAGTTCATGTAATCTTTTATTTCAGGAAATTTTTTAAAATATGAATTAATGAAACTTAAAGCCTCTTCATTTGAAACTGAAATTTGTTTTGCTAATCCATATTGCGTTATCCCATAAATAATTCCAAAATTAATTGCTTTGGCTTTCCTTCTAAAATCATCTGTCACTTTTGCGATTGGAACATTAAATACTTGGCTCGCTGTTAAAGAGTGTATATCCTGTTTGTTTTTAAAAGCTTTCTTTAATTCTTTTACATCTGCCATATCAGCCAGAATTCTCATTTCTATTTGATTATAATCTGCTGAAATTAATAAATTGTTTTTATCTGCTATAAAGGCTTTTCTTATCTCTTTGCCGTCTAAAGTCTTTATAGGGATATTTTGTAAATTAGGATCACTGGAAGCAAGCCTACCTGTATTTGTTGCAGCTAGTAAAAAAGAAGTATGCACTCTTTTCGTTTTTTTACTTATATGATCTTGCAGAGCATCGGTATAAGTGCTTTTTAATTTTGAAACCTGGCGCCATTCTAAAACCAAATTAGGGAATTTATGTCCAGTTAACGCTAGGTCCTCTAGAATTTTAGCGCTTGTAGCTAAGCTTCCTTTCTTAGTTTTTTTTAATTTTGCTATCTTCAAGTCATTATAAATAATTTCGCCTAACTGCTTTGGTGATCCGATATTAAATTTTTTACCTGATATTTTATAAATTTCTTTTTCAATAGTTATTAATCTTTCCTCAAATTTTTTTGAGAGTCTTTTAAGATAAGCATCGTCAACTTTTATGCCACTCGACTCTAGCTTTGAAAGAATTTTTATCATCGGTTTTTCAAATTCCTCATAAACTTTTTCTAATTTTTCCTCGGATACTCTCTCAGATAAAACCTCGTATAATCTTAACGTTATATCTGCATCTTCAGCTGCATATTCAGTTGCTGATTTAAGATCCACTTCTGAAAAATTTAACTGTTTTTTCCCGGTACCTACTAAGTCTTTATAGGAAATAGTCTTATGACCGAGGTGTAATTCGGAAAGCGTATCCATATTATGTCGATTATTTCCAGCATCTAATGTGTACGAAAGTAGCATCGTATCTTCGACCGAGCTTAATTCAATGCTGTGATTTTTAAATATTAGAAAATCATATTTTATATTTTGGCCAACTTTTTTTATACTTGGGTCCTCTAAAATTGGTTTAAGTTTTTTCAAAACTACATCCTTTTTTAGTTCAGTTTTTTCTTTATGACCTACCGGTATATAGAAAGCTTCGTTAGCCTCATAACATAACGATACACCAACAAGATCTGCTTCCTGTGGATTTAGTGATGAGGTTTCAGTATCAACTGCTATAACTGATTTTTCATCTAATTTTTTTATTAATTCATCCAACTGTTTTTCTTTGGAAATAGTTTTGTATGTCTTAGTATTTATCTTATCTTTTTTTCTTACAAGATTTTTTTCATTAAAATCTTTGCGCCCAGGTTCTCCATAAAAACTTATTGCCTGGCTCAACAATCTGTTGAATTCCATCTCTCTTAAAAACTCATATAGTTTATCTTTATCGATATCTTTAATAATAAAATCAGCAGCGTCATTTTTAAGTGGTACATCGTTTTTTAGAGTTACTAATTGCTTACTAATCACAGCCTTATCTTTGTTAGACAATAAAGTTTCCCTTCTTTTATTCTGTGGTATTTCTGATGCATTTTTTAATAAATTTTCTAAAGTTTTATATTTATTTATAAGTTCTGCTGCCGTTTTGACGCCAATACCAGGAACCCCTGGCACATTATCAGAACTGTCTCCTGCAAGTGATTGCACATCGATTACTTGACTTGGTTTAACTCCAAATTTTTCTATTACCTCTTTTTCACCTATTATTTTACTTTTCATAGGATCAAATAGTCTGACTTTATTTGTTACTAATTGCATTAAATCTTTGTCAGACGATATTACAGTAACCTTTGCACCAGCTTCTGTAATTTGTTTTGAATAAGTAGCTATAAGATCATCTGCTTCATAATTTAATAGTTCAATGGATGGCAAATTAAAAGCTTCAACAGATTTTCTTATATATTCGAATTGAGGGGCTAAATCATCGGGCGCTTCTTCCCTGTTCGCTTTATAATCACTGTAAATTTCGTTTCTAAAATTTTTTCTAGCTGAATCAAATATAACAGCAAAATGAGTTGGTTTATTTTTTGAGTCATCAGATCTAGCATCTTCTAAAAGTTTAAATAACATTGAACAAAAACCACTTACAGCCCCAGTAGGTAGTCCATCACTTTTTCTAGATAAAGGCGGTAAAGCATAGTAAGCTCTGAAAATATAACCTGAACCATCAATGAGATAAAAATGGTCTGTTTTTTTTATTGAACTCATATATACATATTACATTGAATTCTAAACTTAGATTAAAAAATTATGTCAAATAATGCTTTAACTGTTGAAAATCTTAATAAAATCTATTTAAACTCCAAAACAAAAAAAGAAACTAAAGCAATCACAGATTTAACTTTTGAAGTTCAAGAGGGAGAAGTATTCGGGCTTCTTGGGCCGAATGGAGCTGGCAAAACAACTTTTTTAAGTATTTTGGGAGGAACAGTTACTAAAACATCTGGTCGTGTAAATGTTTGGGGGTTCGACCTAGATAAAAATCCAAGACAAGTAAAAGCTTCTATTGGAATAGTGCCTCAAGAAATAAACTTAGATGCTTTTTTTAGTCCAAAACAATTATTAGAATTACAAGCTGGTCTCTACGGGATAGCTAAAAGAGATAGAATTACAGACTTGATACTACAAATGGTGTCATTAGAAGGTAAAGCTAATGCTTATTCAAGAAGTTTATCTGGTGGTATGAAGAGAAGACTTTTGATAGCAAAGGCAATGGTTCATCAGCCCCCAATATTAATTTTAGATGAGCCCACTGCAGGAGTAGATGTCGATCTTAGGAATAATCTCTGGAACAACGTAAAAAAACTTAACAAAGAGGGTGTAACAATAATTTTAACTACACACTATCTCTTAGAAGCTCAAGAAATGTGTGATCGTATAGCAATCATCAACAAAGGAAATTTAGTTGCTTTAGATACGACTGAAAGACTTTTGGAAAGAATAAAAACTAAAAAGATTAATTTTAAAGTTAAAAATGTAGATCTAGACCTGCCTTTGTTTATGAAAGGGATTAAGTTTAACGTAATTTCAAAAAATCAGATTACTGCCACGTATGAAAAAAATTCATTAAATTTTAGTGAAATAATAAAATATTTTAATCAAAACAACTTAAAAATTGAGGATATTTCTACAGATGATGGAGATTTGGAAGATGTATTTGTCCAATTAACAAAGCACTAGATTTTAATGAAAAAAATGTTTATTTAGACATATGGAATTAGTAAAAAGTTTTAAACAATCTAAATTACTAAAATTTGTTTTCTTAGCTTTGATTGGAAGTATAATCCTGGCTGTATCCTCAAAGATTAAAATCCCTTTCTATCCTGTTCCAATGACAATGCAAACTTTAATAGTTTTAGTGATAGGTATTGGCTTTGGCTGGAAGCTTGGTTTAGTAACTGTTTCTTTATATTTATTTGAGGGAATAATTGGACTACCTGTATTTTCAGGAACTCCAGAAAAAGGTATAGGATTAATTTATTTTACAGGTCCTACAATGGGTTATCTCATAGGCTTCTTGGTTGCTGTTTATATTTCTGGAAAATTCAATTACGACAATAATTTAGTTAAAAACTTTTTAAAACTTATGCTAGCCACAAGTTTAATTTATATTTTAGGTATGTCTTGGTTAGGTAGTTTAATTGGTTGGGATAAGCCTATTTTTCAATTAGGGGCTCAACCATTTTTGCTTGCAGAGCTTTTTAAAATTCTAATTGCTACCTTAGCAATTAATCAAATCAAAAAAATTAAAAAATTAATATAATTTTATCTTGGAGATCTTTTTGAAAGAATTCTTTGAAGAGTTCTTCTGTGCATTTTTAGTCTTCTAGCCGTTTCTGAAACATTTCTATTGCATAATTCAAATACGCGATGAATATGTTCCCATTTAACTCTATCTGCAGACATTGGATTTTCTGGAGGTCTTGCTTTTGACTCTGGCGAAGCTAACAAAGCAGCCTCAACATCGTCCGCATCAACTGGTTTAGCTATATAATCTATTGCTCCCTCTTTCACTGCAGCTACAGCTGTAGGTAAATTCCCGTATCCCGTTAACATTACAATTCTGCTATCTTTTTTATTTTTTGAGAGTTCTTTCACAACATCCAATCCATTTCCATCTTCAAGCCTGAGATCAACTACAGCAAAGGCTGTTGGGGATGTCTTGGCAATGTTAATACCTTCGGCCACTGATTTAGCCTCTTTTACTTGAAATCCTTTCTTCTCCATGGCTCTTGCAAGCCTTCCTCTTAACGGATCGTCATCATCAAGGATTAATAGCGATTTATCAGCAAAGTCTGCTAATTTTAGCTGCTCTGGAACGTTTTTTTGTGACCTCATAAGAGATCATATAGGTACTGTTGACAAAATTTCAACACTACAAAAATGTCCGTTTTTTCTTTACATAAAGTAAAAAAAACCTTAAATGCGAAATAAGTAAGGTTTTTTTTATTAAATTTTTTAAAAAATCTTTGTGTAATTTAACGTGAGGGACACATGAAATGGGAAAATTTAAAACAGTTAACGATATAGTTAACTCATTACAACCAGATTACCCCGTATATTGTTTACGGCTTAACGAGATTAAAAAATCCGTAAAGTTTTTTAAGGAAAATTTTCCTGGAAAAATACTCTATGCCGTTAAAACAAATCCAAACGAAAAAGTTATTAAACAGATTATTACCAGTGGTATAAATGAATTTGATGTTGCCTCTTTGAATGAGATCAAACTTCTTAAAAAAATTAATTTAGATGCAAAACTACATTTTATGCATACTATCAAAAGTAAAGAGAGTATATCGTCGGCTTACTTTAATTATGGAGTAAAAAGTTTCTCTCTTGATAGTAAAGACGAGTTGAGGAAAATTCTAGAGGCTACTAATCAAGCAAAAGATTTAGAATTATTTGTAAGGATTGCAATTTCGAATGAACACGCTGAAATAGATCTATCTAGAAAATTTGGTGCCCTTCCCTCTGAAGCTTTAGGATTAGTAAGATTATGTAAGGAACATTCAAAAAAACTTGGCATAAGCTTTCACGTTGGCTCTCAATGTATGCACAAAATTTCTTACTCAAAAGGAATTCGTGAAATAGGAAATATAATTAAAAAGACAAAAATAATACCAAATACAATCAATGTTGGTGGAGGATTTCCGTCTGTGTATCCAGATCTTAATCCTGAGCCATTAATAAATTATATGGAAGAAATTAAAAAAGAGTTAAATAACTTGAAGTTAAATAAATTACCTGAAATCATATGTGAGCCAGGAAGAGCTCTTGTAGCAGAAAGTGGATCTACAATTGTTAAAGTTATTTTAAGAAAAAAAAATAGCTTGTACATTAATGACGGAACATATGGATCTTTATTTGACGCTGGCGCACCAAACTTTGTTTTACCATCAAAGATGATTACAAGCGGAAGAATTCAGTCTAAAAAACTAACTGCTTTTAGTTTTTTCGGGCCAACTTGTGATGGATTAGATTATATGAAAGGACCTTTTTTGTTACCAAATAATATTAAAGAAGGTGATTATATAGAGTTAGGTCAGTTGGGGGCTTACAGTCTTACTTTCAGAACAAACTTCAACGGTTTTTATTCAAATGATATTCACGAATTAAGTGACAAACCAATTATATCTATGTACGATAATGCTAATGATAAAGTTGGTTCTTTAGTAGCTTAATGAATAAAAAAAATAGTCCGAATATCGGACACAATAAAAAATCTTTACTTAATTCCCCAGTTGAACACATTGATATCAAGTCTTTTGATGCTCGTAAGATTATTGATGGTATGAGTAAGATGTCTTTCACTTCTAGAGATACAGCCAGAGCGGCAGCTATTTATAATGAAATGCTTGCAGATAATGATTGTTCGATTTTTTTAACTTTAGCAGGCTCAACTTCAGCAGGTGGATGCATGGATTTATATACTGATTTAGTAAAACACAACATGGTTGATGCTATTGTGGCTACAGGGGCCTCAATTATAGATATGGATTTTTTTGAAGCTCTAGGTTTCAAGCATTATCAGGGATCCCAGTTTCAAGATGATGCTGAACTAAGAAACAACTATATTGACAGGATATATGACACTTATATTGATGAAGAGGAGCTTCAAGCATGTGACAAAACTATATGTGATATTGCTAATTCTCTAAAACCTAAACCATATACCTCAAGGGAATTTATTAAAGAACTTGGAAAATATTTAAAAACAAATTCTAAGAAAAAAAACTCATTAATAGAAACTGCTTATGATAGTAATGTTCCTATATTTTGTCCCGCTTTCACAGATAGTTCAGCAGGATTTGGGCTTGTAATGCATCAGGAACAAAATCCAGAAAATCACATCACTATAGACTCAATAAGAGAGTTCAGAGAGATAACTGAAATTAAACTCAAATCAAAACAATCAGGATTATTAATGGTTGGCGGTGGGGTACCCAAAAATTTTATTCAGGATACAGTGGTTTGTGCGGAGTTATTAGGTAAAAAGGTAGATATGCACAAATATGCTATTCAAATAACTGTGGCAGATACGAGAGATGGTGCTTGTAGTAGTTCTACCTTAAAAGAAGCAAGTTCATGGGGCAAAGTGGATGTGATGAAGGAACAAATGGTGTTTGCTGAAGCTACAAGTGTATTACCCCTAATAGCAAGCGATGCGTTTCATCGTAAGCATTGGCAAACAAGACAAAAAAGAAATTTTCAAAATTTATTCAATTAAAAAATAATGAGTAAAACTAAGATTGCATTAGTGCAGATGAAAATGTCGTTTGACCCAAAAAAAAATATTCAAAATGCTGTCGACAAAATTAATTTTGCAGCAAAAAAAGGTGCAAAAGTTGTTTGCTTACCAGAGTTATTCATGACAAAATATTTCTGTCAGGTTGAAAGTCATAAAAACTTTAATTTTGCTGAGAAAATACCAGGGCCTAGTAGTAATTTATTTTGTGCACTTGCTAGAGAACTGAAAATTATTTTAATTATTTCATTATTTGAGAAGAAGACCTCCGGGCTTTATCACAATAGTAGTATTGTAATTAATGAAAAAGGTAAACTTTTAGGAAAATACAGAAAAATGCATATCCCTGATGATCCGCAATTTTACGAGAAGTTTTATTTTGCTCCTGGAGATTTAGGTTTCAAATCTTTTAAAACCTCAAAAGGTAATTTAGGAACTTTAATTTGTTGGGATCAATGGTTTCCTGAAGCAGCGAGATTAACAGCTCTTAAAGGAGCAGAAATTATTTTTTATCCGACCGCTATTGGATGGCATCCAAAAGAAAAAAGGAAATTTGGTAAATCGCAACTCGAGTCCTGGCTTTCAATTCAAAGATCTCACGCAATAGCTAATGGTATTTATGTTGCAGCAGTAAATAGAGTTGGAATTGAAAAGCAAGGTAATAAAAAGATAGAGTTCTGGGGGAATAGTGTAATATTTGATCCGAGTGGTAATATTGTTAAAAAGGCCAGTTTAAAAGAAAACATTTTAATTTGTGAAATTGATTTCAAAAAAGTGGAAAACTCTAGACAACATTGGCCTTTTTTTAGAGATAGAAGAATAGACTATTATAAAGGATTACTTAAAAATCCAAGAGATGCCTAGAATAACAAAATCTCTTTTCAGGATGCCAGCTGAATGGGAAAGACAACAATCTACATTAATAGGATGGCCTTATAATAAAAATGATTGGCCAGGCAAATTTAAAAATATTCCCAAGATATTTGCAAAAATAATCTCTAAAATTACTAAGTCTCAAGAAGTAAATCTATTAATTAAAAACTACAATTCTAAGAATGCAATTAAAAGATTGCTGAGGAAAAATAATGCAAAAATACAAAATATAAAATTTATTATTTGTAAAACAGATAGGGTATGGATGAGAGATACAGGGCCAATATTTATTAAGGATAAAAAAAATCAAAATATTTTATTGAATTGGAAGTTTAATGGTTGGGCTAAATATAAAAATTACAGGGCGGATAATAATGTCAATTTGAGAATAAGAAATCATTACAATGGAAAAATCATCACCCCAAAGTTTAATAAAAAATCAATAGTTCTAGAGGGAGGAGCGATCGATGTTAATGGAAAAGGTTTACTGCTCACAACCAAAGAATGCTTATTAAGTAAAATTCAACAAAGAAATTCTTTCTTAAAAATAAAAAATTATAATCGTATATTCAAAAAGTTTTTAGGAGCAAAAAAAGTTATTTGGCTAAATAAAGGAATTGAAGGAGATGATACTCATGGTCATGTTGATGATATTGCTAGATTTGTAAAACATAATAAAGTTTTTCTTGCTTACGAAAATAATAAAAAAGATAAAAATTTCAAAAATCTTGATGAAAACTTTAAAATTTTGAAAAAAACCAGAATTAATTCTTCACGAATTAGAATTAAAAAAATTCCTATGCCTAGACCTATTTATATAAATAAAATAAGAGTTCCAGCATCGTATTTAAACTTTTATATCTTTAATAAATTTGTTTTATTACCTACTTTCAATGATCCTCAAGATAAAATAGTAATTAAAATTTTTAAAAAGGAATTTTATAATAGAAAAATTATTCCAATAGATTGTTCTGAATTAATTTGGGGCTTTGGAGCGATTCATTGTTTAACACAACAAGAACCAAAATAAGTTTACCCTTAAAGTAAAATATTCTTTGGAGACCAACTAATTACCACTGAAGCACCTCCTAAATTTTTATCCTTATTAAACAAAAGTTTAGCATTTTGTCTTTCTAATAAAGTTTTGCCTAAGAAAGTTCCTAGGCCTAAGCCTGAGTTTGAACTTAATTCTAATGATCTTGATTTAATATATGGTTCTCCCAATTTAGTGATAATATCCTTAGGAAATCCTGGTCCATCATCATTTATAATAATTCTGATTTCTTTATCATCACTAATCAAAAAAATATCAACTTTACTTTTTGAAAATTTAATCGCATTACCTATAAAATTCCTTAAGCCATATATCATTTCTGCTGACCTTTGAATGTCAATTTTATTTTTATCGTTATCAGATACTAAAGTAATTTTTTTTGAGGAAGTTTCTTTAAAAGAATTTATGATTTCCTCAAGCAAATTCTCTAATTTTGTCGAGCTAAAAAATTTGTCTTCCTCTATTTGTTTTTTTGAAATTCTTTTTAGAATTTCACTACATCTTTTTGATTGACTAATTAATAAATCAATATCTTTAGATAGCTCATTATTTTCACCAATTTCTTTTTTCAATTCTTTAGCAACCACACTTATTGTTGCTAGAGGCGTCCCTAGAGAATGTGCCGCTGCTGCTGCCTGCCCACCTAAAGATTCTAATTCATACTCTTTATAAATGACTTCTTGAAGTTTTTTAAAAGCTTCTTCTGTTTTCTTTTTTTCACCAGAAAAACGAATGCCGAAATAACTCAAAAATATTAAGCCAATTAATATAGAAACGATAATTCCTATTTTATAAAAATTTGGAAAATGTAACAAATTCATATTCTCGCCTGGCAAAGGTAAATGAAAAAATGATATGGTTAATAAAAGTAATGATGTTATTAAGCCTAGAATAATTGTAGTGCCCATACTTAGAAATGTCGAGGAAACAATGGCCGGGATTACTAACAGAAAAGAAAAAGGATTAAAAATTCCTCCGGTTAAATAAAGAAGCGCGCTTAGTTGTAACAAATCAATAAGGAGGAAAGGAGCTGCATAAAAATCTTTAAGTTGATTAATTTTAATCGCAAATTGAAGATACAAGTTTGTGGCTAAACCCAATGAAATGATCAAATAACTTTCTATAATTGGAAACGGTAAATTGAGGTAATAAAAAACAATACTAATTGCCAAAATCTGTCCAATAATGGCTATATACCTCAAGATTGTTAATGTATTTTTATCTAAGCTTAAGTTCTCTTTTGTCCTAAAGAGGGTAGAAAAATCCATTTATTTAGATGTCTAAGTTAGCTACATCCAAAGCATTATTTGTAATAAAATCTTTTCTAGGCGCGACTTCATCACCCATCAATACTTCAATCATCTTCTGGTCTTCTTTAGATTTATCTTTTGTGCCTTTAGTATATTGAACCCTTAACATTGTTCTGTTATCAGGATTTAACGTTGTCTCCCAAAGCTCTTCGGGGTTCATCTCTCCCAAACCTTTAAAACGTTGTATAGATAATTCTTCTCTTCGTTTCTGAATATAATTTTTATATTCTAAGCTACCTTTTTTAATTTTCTTATCAATTTTTTCAGTTTGAAGAATAAAATCTTCTAAAGCTTTCTCATCTTTTATATAAATACTTTTATTTGATTTTGTGACTTTAAATAATGGGGGTTGAGCCAAATATATATGTCCGTTTTCTATCAACTGATTGAAAGGATAATTATTAAAAAAGGTTAATAATAATGTTCTTATATGAGAACCGTCTACATCGGCATCGGTCATTATTACAATTTTATCATATCTTAAGTTTTCAATATTGAAATCTTTTGAACCTGTTCCTAAAGCATTTATTAATGTTACTATTTCATTAGAAGACATCATTTTTGATAGAGCTTTTGTTGATTGGTCTTCACCATTTTTTTTACCATTCACATAAGTATTTAAAATTTTTCCCCTTAATGGTAGAACTGCTTGATACTCTCTTACTCTTCCTTGCTTTGCAGAACCTCCTGCTGAGTCACCCTCTACAATGAAGAGTTCCGTACCTTCTCTTTTTTGTATTTGACAATCAGCTAATTTTCCTGGCAGTCCAGAAAGTTCAAAAGTTCCTTTTCTTCTAACGCTATCTCTAGCTTTTCGCGCAACATCTCTTGCCATAGCTGCTTGGGTAATTTTTTCTAAAACTGTTTTAGCTATTGATGGGTTTTGATCAAACCACGTGGAAATTTTTTCATTTATAACATGTTCAACTATATTTCTAATTTCCGAAGAAACCAACTTATCTTTTGTTTGAGATGAAAATTTCGGATCTGGCATTTTAATTGATAGAACTGCCGTTAGTCCTTCTTTAATATCTTCGCCAGATAATATAATTCTATTTTTTTTATTATTTTTATCAGCAGAGTACTTATTTATTATTCTAGTAAGAGCGCTTCTAAAACCTAATAAATGAGTTCCACCATCTTTTTGGGGTATATTATTTGTAAAAGGTAAAACTTCCTCTGAATAGCCAGCATTCCACTCAAATGAACATTCTACTACTACATTATTCTTAGTGGCAGTAACGTATACAGGTTTTTTAAACACCTCTTTTTCATTCTTATTTACAAGAATAGGCTTTTTTTTATTAATATGCCTAACGAATTCTAAAATACCTCCATCATATTTGTGTAAAAATTCTTTCGATTTTTTTGAAGTATTGTCAATTAATTTTATTCCTATACCTTTATTAAGAAATGCTAATTCTCTTATCCTTTTCTCTAAAATAAAAGAACTAAATTTAATTGAGGAAAAAATTTGTCTTGATGGAAGAAAAGTTATTTTCGTTCCATTTTTTTTTGTTTTTCCGACTTTTTTTAGCTGCTTTATAGAATTTCCATCCTTGAACTTAATTTCATACTCATTTCCATCTCTATAAATATTAAGATCAAGTTTTTCAGATAAAGCATTGACTACTGATACTCCAACTCCGTGTAAACCTCCTGCTACTTTGTATGAGTCATGATCAAATTTTCCTCCAGCATGTAATTGGGTCATAATAACTTCTGCTGCAGATATTTTTTCACCTTTATGCATATCAACAGGAATTCCACGCCCATCATCTTCAACTGTTACTGTATTATCTGAATTGATTGAAATTGAAATATTTTTACAATATCCAGCTAAAGCTTCATCTATAGAATTATCAACCACCTCAAAGACCATATGATGTAAACCGGATCCATCATCGGTATCTCCAATATACATACCTGGTCTTTTCCTTACAGCATCTAAACCTTTTAAGACTTTAATTGCATCAGCGCTATAAGATGCTTTGTTATTTGAAACAGAATTTTTTGACATTTTTTTTGATGTGATTTTATATCATCTTTTTAACCGAAGATAAAATTGGCTATTATTATGTTGTCTTAAAACGATTATGTAGCAACAGTTCTAGAGCAAAAAATAAATTTTAAACTAAAATTTGCCTAATCTTAAATTTTCATTGGCATTATAACGTAATAACTGTTTTTATCAGAAAGGTCTTCAATTAAAACTGGAGATACTGAGTCCTTTAAATTAATTTTTAAATTTTTATCTTCAATTTCTGACGCGATATCTATTAGGTATTTAGAATTAAAACTAATATTTAAGTTATCAGAGTTAAAGTCACCTTTAATTTTTTCATTCCCATCTCCAGAATTTGCACTATTTACAGATAATTGCACATTATCCTTATATATAGCCAATTTAACACCTTCTTTTCCATCTAAAGAGACACTTGCAACTCTCTCAATTGAATTTATAAAATCTTTAGATGGAACAGTTAGAATTTTATCATTCGAAGTAGGTACGACCTTTTTGTAATCAGGAAACTTTCCATCTATTACTTTGGATATCAACTTCATTTTCCCTAAAGTAAATTTAATCTTATTTTCGCTTGATTGCATTGTAAGCTGATCTGTGCTTTCTGTTAATAAAGAGCACAGTTGAAAAACAGTCTTCCGAGGTAAAATTAGTGAATTAAAATTATTTTTATCTATCTCCAGACTGCTGGACGATAATCTATGACTATCTGTTGAAACTCCTGTCAAAAAATTTCTTCCCTGAGCCTCCGTTAAATGTAGAAAAACGCCGTTTAGATAATGTCTTGTATCATCATTAGATATTGAAATTCTTGTTTTATTTAATAACTTAAGAAATCTTTTGTTATTTAGCGAAATTTCATATCCTTCAAATTCATCAGCGAATGAGGGAAAATTATCTGTTGGAAGACAAAGAAGATTAAAATCTGAATTATCACTTTTAAGACTAAGTTTGTTTTCAGATTTTAATACAAAATTTAATTCAGAGTTAGATGAAATTTTTCTTAAAATATCGTAAAGTATAGCCGCTGAAGTTGTGGTGCTCCCCTCTTTAAGTATATTGACATCATTAATTTCATCATAAAATATTATATCTAGATCTGTAGCTACTATTGAAAGTTGATTATTTTTTAATTGTATAAGAACATTGGATAAAATTGGAAGTGTATTTTTTTTTTCGACGATTCCTTGTACAAAATTCAATGATTTTAATAAAACATCTCTTTTGACTGAAAATTGCATTTAATTACTGTTCTAATAATAAACTTTTAATCTGATTAATACTTTTTTTCATTTCGTCATCTTGCTCGGACAAACGTGTAATTGTCTTTACCGCGTGAATAACTGTGGTGTGGTCTCGATTAGCAAATCTCCTTCCAATTTCTGGTAAAGATCTAGAGGTCATTTTTTTTGCCAAATACATTGCTATTTGTCTTGGCCTTGCAAGTGGTCTAGATCTTCTTTGTGACAACATTTCACTTAATGCAATATTAAAATAATTTGAAACAACATTTTGTATTTTATCAACTGTGACCACTCTTATTTGACTGAAAACATCTTTTAAAATATTTTTACAATCATTAATTGATAATTCTTTATTATGAACACGACTAAATGCTATAACTCGATTTAGTACTCCTATAAGTTCTCTTATATTGGTTTTAGTTTCGCTAGCAATATAATTTATAATTTCATCATCAAGATTTATAATTTCTTTAAACTGATTTTGTATCTCATCAATTTTCTTTTTTATAATTCTTGTTTTTAATTCTAAATCTGGAGTTTCAATATCAACTACAAGTCCACCTGATAACCTTGATTTAATTCTATCTTGAACTCTATCCAACTTCATTGGAGCACGATCAGCTGATATAATAATTTGTGAGCCTTTTTCCAATAGACTATTAAATGTATGGAAGAATTCCTCTTGTAGACTCTCTTTGCCGCTAATAAATTGGATATCATCTATAATAAAAACTGAGGATTTTCTAAAAAAATCTTTGAAATTTACCATATCATTTTTTTTAATTGATTTAATGAAATGATACATAAATCTCTCAGCTGAAATAAACATTACATTATTATTGCTTTGAAGTTCCAGTCCAATTGCATTTAATAGATGTGTCTTGCCTAACCCAACCCCACCGCATATATACAAAGGATTATAACGGGATATTTGTTCACAAACTTTCTTTGAATAAGATAATGCAATATCATTACTCTTTCCTTGTATAAAACTCTCAAAATTTAAATTTGGATTTAATCTGTTATAATTAAGAATTGAGTCCTTAATTTCAGTTACTTTATTTAGCTCTTCTATTTTTATAAATTCTTGGTTTTGTTTGTTTTCTTCTATAATTTTGAATTCAATTCTATTTAAGCTAAGTTTGAAGCTTTTTACTTGCTCTAAAATTTTATCTAGATAACGAGATACAATCCAATCTCTGAAAAAACGTGTTGGTACACCAAGTATAAGATAGTCATTGAATTCTTTAATCAAAGAAATTTTTTGTAACCAGCTATTGTAAACTTCATCTCCAAATGATTTTTTAAACGAAATTTGAATCTCATCCCAGTTAATAGTTTTTTCCTCCTCTGAAACAAAAGTATTATGATGCTTAGTATTTTTATTTTCCATGTAGATTTTTCTTTAAGAAATTCCTTTAAACTCTTTTTGTAAAACATTTGCAACTATGTAGAGGTTGTAATTAAAAAAAAATTAAATACTGGTTGTAATATAATCGTACAGATAGAATTAAAAAATTAAATTACAACTCATTAAACCAAGTTTCAATATTTGGTTCAATGACTCTAAATGTAGTTAAGAAGTTTAAAGTCGATCAACTTGAAATTGATTATTTAGACGAAATTTTTTTTGATACTCTAGAAATTTTTCTTGCAGCTGTGTTTCTGCTGACTATACCTGACTTAGCAACCTGCATTAGAATTGACTGAAATTTTGAAAAATATTTTTTTGCTTTATCTTTTTCTTTGTCTTTTAATAATAAATCCATTTGTTTTACAGCGTTTTTATATTTACTTTTTCTTATTCTATTAACTTGAGTTTGTTTTTTAACTCTTCTTACTCGTCTGATTGCTGATTTAGTATTGGGCATATTTTTAGGATTATATATATGTGCAATTTAATACGGTCAACTTTATTATTTTTGACATTTATTGCAGTAAAACGTTGATCGATTAGATATGATAATTTTTTCAATAATGCCATTGCAATTTTTTTTTATGCATTTTTTCCCTTTTTTACTGTAAACACTAAAATATTGTTGAAATGAACCTTTTTTTCCACTGCTACTAGAAAAATCTCTTATAGATGACCCTCCTAGTATAATAGCCTTTTTGATAATTTTTTTCGTTAATTTTATAATATTTTTAATCTCATTGTCAGATAGTTTTTTAATTTTTTTATGAGGTTTTACACCGCTAAAAAACAAAATTTCATTTGCATAAATATTGCCTAGACCAGCCACAAATTTTTGATCCATTAAAAGATTTTTTACGGCTCTTTCTTTTCCATATATATACTCTTTAAAGTATTTTATATTAAATTTTGTACTTAACGGTTCTGGTCCTAAGTATTTAAGGTGGGTGCTATCTTCTAATTTATTTTTTTTAAAAAACTTTATAAAACCAAATTTTCTTATATCGTTATAAATTAATTTTTGATTATTTGACAGATCAAAGATTATACGATCATGATTTTTGTCTTTATCTTCATTTATATCATAGTAAAAACTTGTTTTATATTTTTTTTTATTTTTATTTACAAAAAAGAATTTTCCCGTCATACCCAAATGGACTAACATCACAATATTTTCACTAAAAAGAAATAATAAATATTTAGATCTTCTAGAAATTTTTTTAAACTTAAGCCCAATAATTTTTTTAATTTCGTTTCTATCAATTTTGTATCTTAATCTTCCATCATTTATTTTGACTGCTTTTACAGTTAAATTTTGAGTTTTATTAATTAAGGACTTTTTAACAACTTCAACTTCTGGTAATTCTGGCATATAATTAATATATGAAAAGCACTATTCAAGATAAAGCAAAATTAGTCAATTCGGTATTTTCAGAAGTTTATAATAAATACGATTTGATGAATGATATTATGTCTTTGGGAATACATCGTATTTGGAAAAATAAATTTATTGATTGGATGAACCCCTCTGGAAATTCATCATTGATTGACGTCGCATCAGGCACCGGGGATATAGCAAAACTATTTTCACTACGGGAAAACAATTTATCATCAATCACTTGCGTTGAACCAAACGATAATATGTTTAAAAAAGGAAAAAAGAACCTTGAAAGTTTTAAGAATATTAAATGGGTAAAATCTAGAGCTGAAACTTTACCTGTTGCAGATAACTTGTATGACTTTTATTCAATTAGCTATGGAATGCGAAATGTTTCTGATATCAACAAAACTCTCAGGGAGGCCTATAGAGTTCTAAAGCCAGGTGGTCGTTTTATGTGTTTAGAATTTTCAAAAATAAATAATGAATTATTAAATTTTTTATATAAAAATTACTCAAAAGCAATCCCCACTTTGGGAAAATTTATTGTAGGGTCGCCAAAACCTTATGAATATTTGGTTAAAAGCATTGATGCTTTTTGTAATCAAGATCAACTTTTAGAACTAATAACTAAAAATGGATTTACCAATGTAGAGTATAGAAATCTTTCCAATGGTATCTCAGCTATACATTCTGGGTGGAAAATTTAAATGTTAAAAAGAGTTTTTAAATTATTTCAAATCGCTAGGAAACTGTCTACCTCAGGCGCAATTGAAACAATAAATCAAGTGCATCAAATACCAGTATCTATAAATTTATTTTTCAGTTTGATTTCTATTGGTTCAAAAAATACTCGCTTACAAAATAATAATCCTGGGCAAAACCTTTGTGAAGCACTTCAAAGTATGGGTACTACATTTATAAAACTTGGTCAATTTTTAGCAACTCGACCAGACATTATTGGTGAAGATATGGCAAAAGATTTAGAAAAACTTCAAGATAAAGTTCCCGCATTTGAACTTTATGAGGCAAAAAAAGTTATTAAAAAAGAAATTGGTGAGAAACAATATCAAAATATTATTGAAATAGGTGAGCCTATAGCTGCTGCATCTATTGCTCAGGTTCATTTCGCTAAAATTAAAAACGAAAACCAAGAAAAACAAGTGGCAATAAAAATTTTGCGACCGGATATAGAACAATTATTTAATGAAGAATTAGATGCTCTAATGTTGTTTGCATATATCGTTGAGAACACAATCTCAAAAGCTAGAAGGTTGAAACTGGTAGAAGTAGTGCACCTATTGAGAGAAATTACCAATATCGAAATGGATCTAAGATTTGAAGCTGCCGCTGCTAACGAGTTATATGAAAATACGAAACAAGATAAAGGGTTTAATGTTCCAAAAATTTATTGGAATTATACAACAAAAAAAATACTTACTTTAGATAAGGTAAATGGGATTTCAATTAGAGAACAAGGAAAATTAGAAGAGCAAGGCGTAAATTTAAAGTATTTAGCCGAAAATCTCATTCAACATTTTTTAAAACAAGCGGTAAGAGATGGTTTTTTTCATGGCGATATGCACCAAGGCAATCTATTTGTAGATCCAAAAGGTAATATTGTTCCAGTTGATTTTGGAATTATGGGTAGACTTGATAAAAATAATAGGAAATTTTTAGCTGAAATTTTATACGGTTTCATACAGAGAGATTATGTAAAAGTTGCAGAAGTCCATTTTCAAGCAGGTTTAGTTCCTCAAAATGCTTCTAAGGATGAATTTGCTCAAGCATTACGTTCTGTAGGTGAACCAATTTTTGGCCAAACAATAAAAGATATTTCTGGAGGAAATCTGCTCGCTCAATTATTTGAGATAACTGAAAAATTCAATATGGTTACACAACCATCATTATTATTATTACAAAAAACAATGGTCGTTGTGGAGGGAGTTGCAAGAAAGTTGTACCCAGAGACAAATATTTGGGAAGTATCTAAACCTGTTTTGGAAGATTGGTTAAAAAATATAAAGAGTCCTAAATCAACAATTGACACCGCTTTGAATACATCTGCTGAAATCATTAAACGAATACCCGATTTTCCTAGTTTGATGGATAAAGCAGAGTACGCATTAAAACTTGTGGCTGAAGGAAAATTAAATTTAGGTATAAACAATAAAAACTTGGAAATGGAACAGATGAAATTAAAAAACTTTAGAAATAATGTCGTGATAAGTTTTTTTGGTATTGTAATTGTCGCCCTGTTAGTATTTTAATCTAGGTTTATGACTTTAAAAAATAAAAAAATCTTAGTTATTATAGGTGGCGGTATAGCGGCCTACAAATCACTGGATTTAATAAGATTACTTAAGAAAAATAACGTTGATGTAAAAACTATTCTTACAAAAAGTGGTAAAGAATTTGTAACACCATTGTCCTTATCAACATTAACTAAGTCAAAAACATTTGAGAATATGTTTGATAGTGACTCAGAGGCAGAAATAGATCACATTGCGCTATCTAGATGGGCCGATATCATTATAGTAATGCCAACTACTGCCAATTTTATGAGCAAACTAACAATAGGAAAAGCTGAAGATTTAGCTTCTACTGTTTTGTTAGCTGCTGACAAAGATATTCTTTTAGTGCCAGCTATGAACGTCAGAATGTGGTTACATAAAGCAACACAAACCAATTTTAAAATTTTACAGGACTTTGGTTATTTATTCTTAGGACCTGAAAAAGGTGAAATGGCATGTGGAGAATTTGGAGAAGGTAAAATGTCAAGTCCAAGACAAATTTATGCATATTTGAAAAATTATTTTAATAAGAGAGATATTGTTAAAGGGAGAGGCTTTAAAGCTTTAGTTACTGCAGGACCTACAAGAGAATACATTGATCCAGTAAGATATATTTCTAATGAGTCGAGTGGTAAACAAGGTTATGAAATTGCTATAGCGCTAAATAAACTTGGTATACAAACTACATTGGTAACTGGGCCTTCTAGTTTAATTTCTCCTAAAGGCGTTAAAGTAAAAAAAATAGTTTCAGCAGAACAAATGTTAAATGAAGTTAAAAAAACTTTACCAGTAGATTTGGCTGTGTGTACTGCAGCCATTGTAGACTTTAAACCTGCTGAAAAGAGTAAAAATAAAATTAAAAAAGATAAATTTAATTTAAAATCAATAAATTTTATTAAAAATAATGATATCTTAGATTTTTTATCAAAAAATAATAGAAATAGACCTCGAATAGTTGCTGGTTTTTCTGCAGAAACTGAAAGTGTAATTAAAAATTCTACACAAAAGATGAAAAATAAAAATTGCGATATAATATTTGCAAATGATGTTTCAAAAAAAGATATTGGCTTTAATTCTGAATTCAATAAAGTTTCGATGATAGATCAAAGTGGAAATATAAAAATAATACCAAAAAATAAAAAAAGTTTTATTGCTAATAAGATAGCTCTAATTTTATTAGACAAATTAATTGATGATAGAAATATTAATTAAAAGGTTATCAAAAAATGTAACTTTACCAAGATACGAGACGGAGGACTCATCAGGTCTAGATTTAGCAGCTAATATAGATGAACAAATTAAAATCCCCCCTGGTAAATCTGAAATTATTCCGACTGGCTTAGCTGTAGCTATTCCAAAAAATTTTGAAATTCAAATAAGACCTAGATCTGGTTTGGCAGCAAAGAATCAAGTTAGTGTTTTAAATACCCCAGGAACAATAGATGCTGACTATAGAGGAGAGATTAAAGTAATTTTAATAAATTTGAGTGATAAAGTTTTCGTTGTTGAAAAAGGGTTGCGAATCGCACAAATGGTAGTATGTCCAGTGATAAAAGTTTCACTTAAAGAGGTGACAAATTTAAAGATTACAGAACGTGGCTCTGGCGGATTCGGGTCTACGGGAATTAAATAATAAATGTCATTAAATCTTGCTGAATTTAAAAGATTTGAAAAACAAATTATTTTAAAAAAAATTGGAATTTCTGGTCAAAAAAAAATTAAAAAGGCAAAAGTTTTGATTATAGGAGTGGGAGGACTAGGTTGCCCATTACTCTCATATTTGGCTTCTTCCGGTATAAGTAATATTGGAATAGTAGATCATGATAAAGTAGAGTTAGGAAATTTAAACAGGCAGATTTTATTTGATTCTTCTGATCTCGGTAAATATAAAGTTAGTCAAGCAAAAGTAAAAATAAAAAAAATTTATAATCGAATAAAAATAAAGACTTTCAAAATTAAAATTTCAAAAAAAAATATTAATTCAATTTTTAAAAAATATGATGTTATCTGTGATGGGACCGATAATTTTGATACAAGATTGTTAATCAATGATTATTGTAAAAAAAATAAAAAAATCTTAATCTCAGCTGCAATAAGTAAATTTGACGGACATTTATTTAAATTTAACTTTAAGAGGAGAACGCCTTGTTTTAGATGTTTTATGCCACAAAAACCTTTTCAAGAAGCGAATTGCGATGTAGAGGGAATATTTCCCCCTGTTGCTGGTATTTTAGGCTCTTTGCAAGCAAATGAGGTATTAAAAACCATTTTAGATCTGAAAGATGATTTAAATGGTAATATTTTAATTTTTGACTCTCTTAAAATGAATATTAGGAAATCTAAAATACAGATTAATCCAAATTGCAAAAATATATGCAAAAATTAATTATCTTTTTAATATTTTTTTTTTATTTTGGAAACCTATTCTCAAGTGAAGAATATTTTTTAACTTTAAGAAATGAAAAAGTTAATTTACGTCAAGGTCCGTCATTTGATTATCCAGTAAAAATTTTTTATAAAAAAAAATATCTTCCAGTGCTAATCCAAGACAGTTCTAATAATTTTAGAAAAGTTAGAGATCACGAGAATAATTCTGGTTGGATACACATTTCTCAACTATCCAAAAAAAAAGCTGCGATCGTTATTGAGGATGAGTTGATTATGTTTAGTAATTCAACAGTATACTCAAATCCGATTGCTCTTCTCAAGAAAGGTAGACTTGTTAAAATAAAAAAATGTAGTGATAATTGGTGTAAAGCTACATCTGGGGATTTTAAAGGGTGGCTTAAAAAAGAGAGTTTGTGGGGACTGTTATAAAAATTTTATTTGATATATTTAGTCCAGAGCTTGTCTAACAAATAATACCAAAATCCATTAATAGTTGGTTCCACAAGTGCTACCAGCCCGGCCTCAAATAAACTAGCGCCTGTTAAAACCGATACAACTGTCATCGCTATACAAACGTGCCCAATGGTATAAACTAATGCTCTACCAGCGCTTGTGCTAGCAATTACTTTAAAAATTCCTCTACTAAATTCAGTCATATTTGAAATTAATTAATTGATTTTTCAAAAGGATTTTCTAATACGCAGGCAACTAAATGAATTCTATCTTGTTCACCTCCATTAAAAAAATTGTGATATTTAGTGTTATTAGTAATGGTTACAGATCCATCTGCCGGCATATGTTTTGCGATGTCTTCAATAACCATTTTACATCCAGGATTTGTAATTATGGGAACATGAAGTCTCGGTTCTGGATCTCTATGCCAACTCAATGTTGATCTAGGTTCTTTTAATAAAATTCTTACTCTTCCAAGTTTAAATTTTTTTTTTAAAGTATTATAGACTTCTTCTAAATATGTATTTTTAAATTCAGGTATAATTTCTGTATATTTTGACTCATCTATTGACTTGTCTCTTTTGACCTCTTTCCCAGACTCATCAGGAAACGTCCAGTAAGTACCCCTTACATTGTGTCCTTTTATCGAGTCTGCATCCCCTGGGATTCTATTGATTGGAATAGCGGCAAAATTTGAAATTCCTAATGTATTAAACTTTTTTTGCTTAAGAACTCTATCAAGTTCTGCTCTTAATTTTTTTATATCAAATGTAATGTCTGGAACTTTATAGAAATCTAAAGAGTGTTGCTCATTCATTAGTTTAATTTTCTTAAATTAGGCCTATCTGCGTTCATTATCTTAGTCCAAACTGCCACGAAATCTTTAACAAACTTCTCCTTATTATCGTCTTGAGCGTACACCTCAGCATATGATCTTAATATCGAATTAGAACCAAATACTAAATCTGCTCTGGATGCTTTATATTTTACTTTATTAGTTTTACGATCGATAATGTCGTAAGAATTTTTACCTGTAGGTTTCCATATAAATTTCATATCAACTAAATTTAAAAAGAAATCATTTGTTAAAGCACCTACTTTTTCTGTAAAAACGCCTTTATTTTTTGCTGACTCATGGTTTGTTCCTAAAACTCTCATGCCTCCAACTAAGCACGTCATCTCCTGCGCAGTTAAACCCATCAAAGATGCACGCTCTAGTAAAAGTTCCTCAGGCATTACAGAGTAATCTGATTTTACAAAATTTCTAAATCCATCATGTAATGGTTCCAACCATTTGAAATTTCTATTTTCTGTTTGTGCTTGAATAGAGTCACCTCTGCCTGGATTAAACGGAACTTTGACTTTTGAACCGCCTTTTTTGATTGCTTTTTCTAAACCAACATTTCCTGCAAGAATAATTGTATCAGCAATGGATGCTCCAGTTTTTTTTGCAATATTTTCTAAAACTTTTAGTACTTTTGAAAGTCTTTTAGGTTCGTTTGCTTCCCAATTTCTCATTGGCTCTAATCTAATTCTTGCTCCGTTTGCGCCGCCTCTTTTATCAGTTCTTCTGTATGTTCTAGCGCTATCCCATGCAGTAATTATTAAATCGTTATTACTTAATTTACTTGCAGCAATCATTTTTTTAACTTTTTCTACGCTATATTTCTTTTTAGAAGGTTTAACATTACCCTGCCAAAGAAGATCTTCTTTAGGTGCCCAAGGACCAATATAGTTATCTTTGCTCCCCATCGTCCTGTGCGTTAACTTAAACCAAGCTCTCGCAAATGAGTCCTCAAAGAATTTTGGATCTTTATAAAATTTTTCTGAAATTTTTCTATATTCTGGATCCATCGCCATAGCCATGTCAGCATCAGTAAACATTAGTCTGGCTTTCTTTGTTGGATCGCCTAAGTCAACTGGTTTCTTTTCTTCCTCAAGATTAATTGGTTCCCATTGCCAAGCTCCTGCTGGGCTTTTTTTGCTTTCCCACTCATAGTTAAGCAAAAGATCTAAATATTGATGATCCCATTTATCAGGATTAGTTGTCCAAGCACCCTCAAGGCCTGATGTAATTTGATTTACACCCGTCCCGCCATTTTTTTGAACCCATCCAAAACCTTGTTCATGAATATCAGCTCCCGCTGGCTCTGGTCCTAAATTTGCAGGATCACCATTGCCATGTGCTCTTCCAATTGAGTGACCACCTACTGTTAGCGCAGCTGTTTCTACGTCGTTCATTCCCATTCGCCCAAAAGTTTCTCTAACATCCATAGCAGTTCTAACTGGATCAGGTTTTCCTTCTACACCTTCTGGATTAACGTATACTAATTGAAAATGAGACGCTGCTAATGGAGCCTCTAGAGAAGAACGATCTTGTGGATCTCCATATCTATTTACAGCTAATGGAACTGTTTCCTTGCCCCAGTAAACATCTTTTTCTGGCCCCCATATATCTTCTCTTCCAAATGAAAAGCCAAATGTTTTAAAACCAGCTTTTTCATAAGCCATAGTGCCAGCTAGTACCATTAAATCTGACCAGCTTAATCTATTTCCGTATTTTTTTTTAATTGGCCAAAGTAAACGTCTAGCTTTATCTAAATTTGTGTTATCTGGCCATGAGTCTTGTGGAGAAAACCTATGTGATCCAACGTTTGGTCTACCGTCAAATTCTCTATAAGTTCCAACTTGATGCCAAGTCAATCTTACCATTAGACCTGTATAACTTCCTAAATCTGCAGGCCACCATTCTTGGCTTTCTGTCATTAATTTTAATAAATCTTTTTTTAAAGCTTTAAAATTTAATTTTTTGACCTCTTTCTTGTAATCAAAACCTGGTAGTGGATTAGTTTTTGTATCGTGTTGATGTAAAATATCTAGGTTAATACTATTTGGCCAAAGTCGTGACGTATTTGACTCACCAGATTTAGTAACACCTCCGTGCATCACCGGGCATTTTCCGTTGTTGTCTTTTTTATATTCTACACTCATCTATAATTTTCAGTTTATAATAATTCTAAAGTAAAAAACAAGCGACAAACTGTCAATTCTTTAAATTTATAAATACCTCTACGTTTTTGATTTTCTTGCCATTTGGTGCTTTTGGAATTTTTTGGATAACTACTTCACTAGCATCAATGTCAATTAATTCGGAAGTTTCGTTATCATAAAAATGATGGTGATTAGTGATATTTGTATCAAAATAAGTTTTTTTTCCTCTAACATCTACCTCACTTAAATGTCCTGCTTTCTTGAAAGCGTGTACTGTGTTGTAAATTGTTGCTAATGCAAATTTACAAGTTGTTTTTTTAGTTAAGTGATTTTCAAGGCTATCTATAGTAAAATGAAATGTCGTATCTCTATCAAACAAAAATTTAGCAATTTCTACCCTTTGTTTAGTTGGTCTTAAACCTGATGATCTTAATTTCTTAAAAATATCTACTTTTTTCATGTTTTTTTAAAATATTTAACCACTTTATAATGATTCTAAACACAAATCTATATAAAACTTTTGCTAAATCAAGTAAAACAGTTTCTAAATCATGCAAAAAAATAGCTACAACTATGACGAATTAATTTCTTGTGGAGAGGGAAAGTTATTCGGTGAAGGGAATGCTAAACTTCCATTGCCTCCAATGTTGATGTTTGACAGAATTACAGAAATAAAGAAGGACGCTGGAGAATTTAAGAAAGGATTTATAAAAGCAGAACTTGATATCAAAGATAATTTATGGTTTTTTGACTGTCATTTCCAGAAAGACCCAGTAATGCCGGGCTGTTTAGGATTAGATGCTATGTGGCAATTAGTTGGCTTTTTCTTAGGATGGATTGGAGAACCAGGAAAAGGTAGAGCTTTAGGAGTTAATTCTGTAAAATTTACAGGTGAAGTTTTAAAAAATATAAAAATAGCTACATATGAAATAAATATGAAAAGAATTTTAAAAAAAGAGGGTACAGCTGTCGGACTAGCAAACGGATTATTAAGTGCCGATGGTAAGATTATTTATCGTGCAGAAAATTTAAAAGTTGGATTGTTTAAATCATGAGAAGAGTTGTAATTTCAGGTCTTGGTATAGTGTCATGTCTTGGGAACAATCAAGAAGAAGTTCACCAGTCATTACTTAATTCGAAATCAGGAATTTCTTATGCTGAGGAATACAAAGAGCATAATCTTAAAAGTCATATACACGGCAAACCTAATATCAAACTCTCAGATTTTGTTGATAGAAAAACAATTAGATTTATGGGGTCTGGTTCTGCTTATAATTACATTGCTATGAAAGAGGCTATTACCGACTCAGGTCTAGAAGATAATGAGGTCAGTAATCATAAAACTGGAATTATAATGGGTTCTGGTGGACCATCAATTGAAAACGTTATTCTTGCTGCAGACAAAACTAGAGCAAAAACTCCAAAATTAATGGGACCATTTATTGTTCCACGTACAATGGGAAGCACTGCCTCAGCCACACTAGCAGTACCATTTAAAATAAAAGGTACTAATTATACGATGAGCTCCGCTTGCGCTACAAGTGGCCATTGCATAGGAAACGCTATGGAATTAATTCAAATTGGAAAACAAGATATTATTTTTGCAGGAGGTAGTGAGGAGGTCCATTGGGCTATGACTGCAATGTTTGACGCAATGACAGCATTGTCTTCAAAATATAACGATAAACCTGAAACCGCATCAAGAGCCTATGATAAAAATAGGGACGGATTCGTAATTGCTGGAGGCGCTGGTGTTTTAGTTCTTGAAGAATATGAACATGCAAAAGCAAGAGGCGCAAAAATTTACGCTGAACTTACTGGATACGGTGCAACATCAGATGGATACGATATGGTTGCGCCATCAGGTGAAGGAGCAGTTAGATGTATGCAAATGGCTATGGCTACTTCTAAAAATAAGATTGATTATATAAATACTCACGGAACATCAACACCAGTTGGGGATATTACAGAATTAAATGCTGTTAAAAAAACTTTTGGTGAAAATATTCCTAAAATAAGCTCAACAAAATCTTTATCAGGGCACCCATTAGGAGCGGCTTCAGTGCATGAAGCTATTTACTGTTTGATTATGATGAAAAATAATTTTATTGCTGGATCAGCTAATATTAATGAAATGGACGATGAAGCCAAAAAATTCCCAATAATAACTAAAACTGAAAAAGGGCTTTCACTTAATACAGTCATGTCTAATAGCTTTGGTTTTGGTGGAACTAACGCTGCTTTAATTTTTGAAAAGGTGTAATTATGAGTTTAATGAAAGGTAAAAAAGGATTAATCATGGGGGTAGCCAACGAAAGATCTATTGCCTGGGGAATTTCTCAAAAACTTGCTGAGGCTGGTGCTGAGCTAGCTTTTACTTATCTTGGTGATGCTTTAAAAAAAAGAGTAATACCTTTAGCAGAAAAATTAAATTCAAAAGTTACTTTTAGTTGTGACGTAGAAAAAAAAGAAGAAGTAGTGAAATTGTTCGAAGATATTAAGGCGAAATGGGGTGAAATTGATTTTGTAGTTCATGCGGTAGCTTTCTCTGATAAATCAGAATTATCTGGAGAATACCTAAACACCTCTAGAGAGAATTTTTTAAGAAGTATGCTAATATCTTGCTTTTCATTTACGGAGGTTTCTAAAGAAGCATGTAAAGTAATGAAAGAGGGTGGTAGTTTATTAACTCTTACTTATGAGTCAACTAAAGCGATTCCTAATTATAATGTTATGGGAGTTTGCAAATCTGCATTAGAAGCTAGCGTAAAATATTTAGCAAGAGATCTCGGTCAAAAAAAAATTAGAGTTAACGCTATAAGTGCAGGTCCAATTAAAACTTTGGCCGCATCTGCTATAGGAGATGCAAAATTTTTGTACAAATGGAATGAAGATCATTCCTTTTTAAAGAGAAACGTAGATATTCATGATGTTGGAAATTCCGCTTTATACTTACTAAGTAAGCTTGCAGCTGGAGTTACCGGCGAAATTCATTACGTAGATGCTGGATATAATAAAGTTGGGATGCCTGATCCTAAGAATATGGCTTAAGCAGAAGCTTGTTTCATTGATAATTTTACTTTCCCTCTATCAAATCCAACGACTTTAACAGAAACTTCATCTCCTTCTTTCACAACGTCAGCAACTTTTGCAACTCTTTTATCAGCTAATTCAGAAATATGTACAAGCCCATCTTGTTTTCCTAAGAAATTAACAAAAGCACCAAACTCCATAATTTTTACAACTTTTCCTTTGTAAATTTTTCCCATTTCAGGTTTAGCAATTAAACTTTTGATGAATTCAATCGCTTTATTTCTAGATGCTTCATCAGGTGCTGCAACTGTTACTTCGCCAGTATCTTTAACGTCAACTTTTGCACCGGATGTCTCTACAATCTCTCTTATCGTAGCTCCACCTTTTCCAATTACTGTTGCAATATCTTTTTTATCAACTTTAATGGTTTCCATTTTAGGAGTATGTTTTGAAAGGTCTTTTCTTGAGGTTTTAATTGCCTTATTCATCTCACCAAGAATATGCTCCCTTCCACCTTTAGCTTGATCCAAAGCCTTTTCCATAATCTCGAATGTTATACCTGTGATTTTAATATCCATTTGGAGAGAAGTGATACCATCCTTAGTACCAGCAACTTTAAAATCCATATCTCCTAAATGATCTTCATCTCCTAAAATATCTGATAGAACTGAAAAATCATCACCTTCTTTAATTAATCCCATGGCAATTCCAGCTACAGGCTCTTTTATAGGCACGCCTGCATCCATTAATGAAAGTGAAGTTCCACAAACTGTAGCCATCGATGAAGATCCATTTGACTCAGTTATTTCTGAAACTACTCGCAATGTATAAGGAAAGTTCTCTTTTGAAGGTAAAGATGAGTTGATTGCTCTCCAAGCTAATTTACCATGACCAATTTCTCTTCTTCCAGTTCCAATTCTTCCACATTCACCTACTGAAAAAGGTGGAAAATTATAATGCAACATAAAATTCGATCTTTGCATTCCCTCAAGACTTTCCAATCTTTGTTCGTCATCTGTCATTCCTAGAGTTGTCACTACTAAAGCTTGCGTCTCACCCCTTGTAAAAAGAGCTGATCCATGAGTTCTAGGAAGCACACCCACCTCACATTTAATTTGTCTTACATCTGCTAAACCTCTACCATCTATTCTTTTCTTATCCTTTAAGATTGCAGTTCTAACAATATCTTTTTCTAAAGACTTAAGTTGAGCCATAGCTTGATTTTCGGTAACATTTTCATCCTCTGCAAACATTTCTTTACATTTAGTCTCTATTTCAGAAATAGCTGTAGACCTTTTTTTCTTATCAATTTCTTTAAATGCGCTTCTTAAGTCTTTTTCAAATTTATCAGATATTTGCTTCTTAACAGAAGAATGATCTACTTCTTCCACTTCCCATTTTGGCTTTCCAGCTTTTTTTGCTAATTTTTCTATTGCTTCAATTATTGGTACAAATTTTTCATGTCCAAATTTTACAGCATCTAACATCACTTTCTCAGATAATCCTGAAGTTTCAGACTCTACCATTAAAACTGCATCTTTTGTTCCTGCTACAACTAAATCCAATTCTGATTCTTTTAATTCTTCAATAGATGGGTTTAATAAATATTTTCCATCTTTATATCCAACTCTACTTGCGCCTATAGGACCTTGAAATGGCAAACCAGAAATTGCTAATGCCGCTGATGATGCAATAATAGACAAAATATCTGGTTGATTTTCACCATCGTACGATAATACTGTTGGAAGCAGTTGAACTTCATTCAAAAAGCTTGAAGGAAATAAAGGTCTTATAGGTCTGTCAATTAATCTTGAAATTAAAGTCTCAGCTTCAGTAGGTCTTGCTTCTCTTTTAAAATATCCACCTGGAATTTTTCCAGCCGCATAGTATTTTTCTTGGTAATTAACTGATAATGGAAAATAATCTTGACCATCATTTAATTTTTTCGCCCCAACTGCTGTTGCTATTACTACTGTTTCTCCAAGTGTAGCTATTATAGCTCCATCAGCTTGACGCGCTACTTTTCCTGTTTCTAGAGTTAATTTTTTTCCGTTAACTTCTAATTCTTCTTTATGTATTTTGAACATTATTTCCTTAAATTTAATTGTTTGATTACTTTTTGATAAGAATCAACATTTTTCTTTTTAAGGTAAGTAAGAAGTTTTTTTCTTTTATTAACTGATTTAGTCAAACCTAAAGTAGAATGTTTATCCTTTTTAAATTTCTTAAAATGTTCAGATAATTTTGTTATTTTATCTGTAAGCAATCCTATTTGGACTTCAGTAGAGCCGACGTCTTTTTCATGAATAGACAGTGACTCAATTATATCTTTTTTTTTCTTTATCATTTTGTTTGTTCTTATTTATAATTCTCTCAATCTTTTCAGCATATTCAAATGAGTTATCTTCAACAAATGTGAGTTTAGGAAGAAACTTAATATCCAGCCTTTTAGACAGAGCTCTTCTAACAAGATGTGAGTACTCAGTCAAGATCCTAACTGTTTCTTTAGTATCTATTCCACCTAAGGGAATAACGTAAACTCTAGCTGTTTTTAAATCTGGGGTCATTATTACTTCAGTGACTGTGATTAATTTAGAATTAATTGAAGGTATTTTTGCCTCATTTCTTATAAATAGTTCTCCTAAATTTTGCTTAACCAGTTCTCCAACTCTAAGCTGTCGTTGACTGTATGGTCTTTGTGAAGTTTGATTGCTTGCCATCTTTTTAAATCGATCTTTGTATCTCCTCAGCTAGATAAGACTCAATAACATCTTTTTCTTTAAAGTCTATGAAGTCTTTAATACTAATTCCACACTCCAAACCAGTACCAACCTCTTTTACTTGATTTTTTTCTCTAAAAATTGAGGAAATTTCTCCACTGTAAACAACTACTCCGTCTCTTATAATTCTAGCTTTAGATTTAGATTTTATCTCACCACTTATAACTTTAGATCCAGCAATTTTTCCAGCAGTTGATACCTTAAATATTTTTTGTATTTCAGCACTACCAAGAATTGTTTCTTTAATATCGGGCTCTAATAAGCCTGATAATGACTTCTCAACATAATCAATAGCCTCATAAATTATATTAAAATATTTTATATCGACTTTTTGTTCCTCGGCTAGTTTTTTAGCCTCCCTGTTTGGTTTAACATTAAAACCAACTAGTATTGCATTAGATGCTTTAGCTAAAGATACATCTGTTTCATTAATCATTCCAATATCAGATAAAATAATTTTTGCTTCAACTTCTTTGTGATCAATCTTATTAATTGCCATTTTCAATGCCTCACTCGAACCCTGAACATCAGACTTAATTATAATATTAAGTTCATCTTTATCTTTTGTGTTTTCAAATAATGTTGTTTTATCTTTTGCAAGAACTTTATTTTGATCAGAATTATTCTTTCGAAATTCTGAAAGTTTTTTTGCTTCATTTTCATCTTCTGTCACCATGAACTCTGCTCCAGCGTAAGCTGAACTATTCATACCAAGAATTTCGATTGGCATTGAAGGTAGTGCTTCATTTACCATTTTACCTTCATAATTAATCATAGCTCTGATCTTTCCCCAAGTGTCGCCGCAAATAAAATAGTCTCCTCGGTTTAATTTACCATTGTTAATTAGTATTGTTGATACAGGACCTTTCCCTTTATCAATTTTTGACTCTATAACAACACCTCTAGCCTTATCTGTAAAAGAAGCTTTCAAATCCAAAATCTCAGATTGAAGTAAAATACTTTCTTTAAGTTTATCTAAGTTAATTTTTTTTAAAGCAGACACCTCTACAAACAAAGTATCTCCGCTTAAGTCTTCAGCAATTAATTCATACTGCATCATTTCATTTTTAATTTTGCTAATATTCTTTTCAGGTAAATCACATTTATTTATTGCTACAATTATAGGAACTTTAGCTGCCTTAGCATGTTTGATTGCTTCTACCGTCTGCGGTTTTATACCATCATCAGCCGCAACAACTAAAACAACTATGTCGGTTATTTTCGATCCTCTAGCTCTCATTTCTGTAAATGCTGCATGACCAGGAGTATCAATAAATGTAATTAATTTGTTATCGTTTGTCTTTACTTGGTAAGCGCCTATATGTTGTGTTATTCCTCCATGTTCACCTGATACTACGTTTGAGTCACGCAAAGAGTCTAGCAATGATGTTTTTCCATGATCAACATGTCCCATAATAGTGACAACTGGCGCTCTACTCTTTACCTCCCCTTTAAATTGTTTCTCTGACTTACTTGTTTCTATACTAGGTGCTTCCTCTACAATTGGAT